>NZ_RHFI01000021.1:0-54690 GCF_003718685.1 Marichromatium sp. AB31
GCCCGCGAGCGCGACGGCGACGCGGTGGTGCGCAACCTCACCGAACTGACCGAGGGCGCCCCGGTGGTCCACGAGGAGCACGGCGTCGGGCGCTACCTGGGGCTGCAGACGCTCGAGGTCGGCGGCAGCAGCACCGAGTTCCTCACCCTCGGCTATGCCAAGGGTGACAAGCTCTATGTCCCGGTCAGCTCGCTGCACCTGATCTCGCGCTATACCGGCGCCACCCCCGAGCAGGCACCGCTGCACCGACTCGGCGGCGAGCAATGGGAGCGGATCAAGCGCAAGGCGGCGCAGAAGGCCTGCGACGTCGCCGCCGAACTGCTCGACGTCTACGCCCGACGCGCCGCCCGTCAGGGCGTGGCCAGTCCCGCGCCCGATACCGACTATGGCGCCTTCGCCGCCGCCTTCCCCTTCGAGGAGACCCCGGACCAGCTGCGCGCGATCGACAGCGTGCTCGCCGACATGGCCGACACCAAGCCGATGGACCGGGTGGTGTGTGGCGACGTCGGTTTCGGCAAGACCGAGGTGGCGATGCGCGCGGCCTTCGTCGCCGCCAACGGCGGGCGACAGGTGGTGGTGCTGGTGCCCACCACCCTGCTCGCCCAGCAGCACTTCGAGAACTTCTCCGACCGCTTCGCCGACTGGCCGATCAAGGTCGAGAGCCTGTCGCGCTTTCGCACCGCGCGCGAGCAGAAGCAGGTATTCGCCGGGCTGGCCGATGGCACCATCGACATCGTCGTCGGTACCCACAAGCTGCTCCAACCGGGCATCGACTTCCACGACCTGGGGCTGGTGATCGTCGACGAGGAGCATCGCTTCGGGGTGCGTCACAAGGAGCGGCTCAAACAGCTGCGTAGCGAGGTCGACATCCTCACCCTCACCGCCACGCCGATCCCGCGCACCCTCAACATGGCGATGTCGGGACTGCGCGATCTGTCGATCATCGCCACCGCGCCGGTCGAGCGCCACCCGATCAAGACCTTCGTCAGCCCGTGGAACGACGGTCTGGTGCAGGAGGCGGTACAGCGCGAGCTCAAGCGCGGCGGTCAGGTCTACTTCCTCCACAACGAGGTCGAGACCATCGAGAACCAGGCACAGAAGCTCGAGGCGCTGATCCCGAGCGCGCGCGTCCAGGTCGCCCACGGTCAGATGCGCGAGCGCGAGCTCGAACGGATCATGCGCGACTTCTACCACCAGCGCTTCAACCTGCTGGTGTGCACCACCATCGTCGAGAGCGGCATCGACGTGCCCAGCGCCAATACCATCATCATCAATCGCGCCGACAAGCTCGGCCTGGCCCAGCTCCATCAGCTGCGTGGCCGGGTCGGGCGCTCGCACCACCGCGCCTATGCCTATCTGATCACCCCGCCGACCAAGGCGATGACCCCGGACGCGATCAAGCGCCTCGAGGCGATCGAGTCGATGGAGGACCTCGGCGCGGGCTTCACCCTCGCGACCCACGACCTCGAGATCCGTGGCGCCGGCGAACTGCTCGGCGACGACCAGTCGGGACAGATCGCCGAGGTCGGCTTCTCGCTCTACATGGAGCTGCTCGAGCGCGCGGTCGAGGCGCTCAAGGCCGGGCGCACCCCGGAACTCGATCGACCGCTCAGCCACGGCGCCGAGATCGACCTCGGGGTCCCGGCGCTGCTGCCGAGCGACTACCTGCCCGACGTGCACGCCCGACTGGTGATGTACAAACGCATCGCCAGCGCCACCAGCAAGGAGGCATTGCGGGAACTACAGGTGGAGATGATCGACCGCTTCGGGCTGCTGCCCGAACCGGCCAAGCGTTTGCTGGAGATCACCGCGCTGAAGCTGCGGGTCCAGCCGTGGGGGATCGTCAAGATCGAGGTGGGGGCCGGCAGTGGCCGGATCTGCTTCGAGGACAACCCGCGGATCGATCCGGCCCGACTGATCGGGCTGATCCAGGAGCAACCCAAGGTCTATCGACTCGATGGCGGCGACACGCTCAGGTTCTATCGCGAGATGCCCGAACCCGAGCAGCGTCTGCGCCAGGTCGAACAGCTCGTCGAGCGGCTCACCGGCGAGGGCCGTTGAGCGGGCCTCAGTCCTGCGACTGACAGCCCGGGCAGACGCCGTAGATCACCAGCGAGTGGTCCTGGATACGGAAGCCCTTGTCCGCGGCGATCTGCGACTGACGCTCCTCGATCAGGGTATCGACGAACTCGACCACCTTGCCGCACTTGACGCACACCAGGTGGTCGTGATGGTCTCCGCTGTTGAGCTCGAACACCGACTGCCCGCCCTCGAAGTTGCGTCGGCACACCAGCCCGGCGCTCTCGAACTGGGTGAGCACCCGGTAGACGGTCGCCAGCCCGACCTCCTCGTCCTGGCTCAGCAACTGCTTGTAGACGTCCTCGGCACTGAGATGGCGCTTGCGGCTCTTCTCGAGGATGCCCAATATCTTGACCCGCGGGGCCGTGACCTTGAGGCCCGCACGTTTGATCTGTTGATTTTCCAAAACCGCTCTCCCCGTCTAGCCCGGGGGCGTCGGCGACCGCCCGGACTGCGTTGCTCACGCGCCGCCCGGTGATCGGGATCCGGCGCTGCTGTATCATGCCACGGTTATTCGCACAGTCATCGACGCAAAACAATGCGAAAGATTCTCACGTTTTCGATCCTCGGTTCTTTGTTGATTATCGTCGCGAGCGGTTGTTCGCGGGACAAGCGGCCCGACGAGTACCGATCCTCCATGCTGGAGAACCTGCCATTCGTCTACAAGATGACGGTGCAGCAAGGCAATATCATCACCGAGGAGATGATCGATCAGCTCCAGCCGGGCATGACCAGACGGCAGGTGCAGTACCTGCTCGGCACCCCGCTGCTGACCGATTTCTTCCATAACGATCGCTGGGATTACACCTATACCATCAAGCGTGGACACCAGCCGATGGAGATCCGCTATCTGACGCTGTACTTCGCGGAGGACAGCCTAGTGCGGATCGAAGGGGACATCAAACCCGACCCCGCCCGGGCCGAGTCACGCGAGCCCAGGGAGATCCTGGTCAAGGTGCCCGACCACGAGGGACGCAAGGGGCTGGTCGAACGCGGCCTCAAGGCCGTCGGACTGGATCCCGAGGAGTAGGCGCGACGGGCACTCAGCCCGCCCCCGCCGCGCGGCGCTTGCGCGCCGCCTTGGGGTCGGCGATCAGCGGTCGATAGATCTCGATCCGATCACCGTCCTCGAGCGCCTGATCGAGCTTGGCAAGCTTGCCGAAGACCCCCACCTTGTTGCGCGCCAGATCGATCTCGGGGAAACGCTCGAGCACCCCGGACTGATGCAGCGCCTCCTCGAGCCGGGTACCGCGTGCCACCTCGATGGCACGCAGCATCTGTCCCTGCTCGCCGACATAGGCCACCGAGACCTGCAGGTAATCAGTCACGATACACCTCGTCGGCACGCTTGCAGAAGGCGTCGACCAGGGTGTTCGCGATCTGGTTGAAGACGGTGCCGAAGGCCTTGTCGATCAACCGCCCGGAGAACTCGAAGTCCAGCTCCAGCTCGACCTTGGAGGCGTCCTCGCGCAATTCGGTGAAACGCCAACCACCGACGAGCTTGCGGAAGGGACCGTCGAGCAGGTTGATGCTCATGCGCGCGGGCCGCTCGTAGCGGTTGCAGGTACTGAAGGTCTGATGGATCCCCATCCGCGACACCTCGATCTGACCGCAGATCTGCTCGGCGCTCTCCGAGATCACCCGGGCGCTCTTGCACCAGGGCAGGAACTGCGGATAGGAGCCGACATCATAGACGAGATCGAACATCTGGGCCGCGGAGTACGGCACCAGGGCGCTTTTTCTGACTGTAGCCACAACTAATCAAGACCAATCAATTTGAGGATGCCCAGGGCATTGAGCATGACGAGCATCACCGCCGTCGGCGCGACATAACGGATCAGCATCCGCCACGCCCGATAGACAAGACCTTCGCCGAGGCGCAGCTCGTCGAGTGAGGAGGCGCGAGCCATCTTCCAGCCGGCGAAGATCGCGATGAGGATCCCGCCGAGCGGCAACAGGATGTTGGCCGTGAGGAAGTCGAAGAGGTCGAGGATCCCCTTACCGAAGACGGTGAAGCCGGACCACTCGTTGAGCGAGAGCAGACAGGCGATACCGAGCAGCCAGACGGTGAGCCCGGCGAGGATCGAGGCGCGCACCCGACTGAAGCTGAGGTTCTCCACCAGCCAGGCGACCAGCGGCTCGAGCAGCGAGATCGCCGAGGTCCAGGCCGCGAACACCAACAGCACGAAGAACAGCGCGCCGAACAGCTGCCCGCCCGGCATCTCGCCGAAGGCGATCGGCAGGGTCTGGAAGATCAGTCCCGGACCACTGTCGGGCGCCAGACCGTTGGCGAACACCACCGGGAAGATCGCCAGACCGGCGAGCAGGGCAACCAGGGTATCCATCGAGGCGACGATCACCGAGTTGCGGGCGATCGAGGCGTCGCGACCGAGATAGGAGCCGTAGATCATGATCGCGCCCATGCCGAGACTGAGACTGAAGAAGGCCTGGCCCATGGCGCTGAGGATGGCCTCGCCGGCATGCCCCTTGAACTTCTCGAAGTCGGGCGCGAACAGATAGTCGACCGCCCCGGCGAAGTCACCGGCGCTGGCGGCATAGATCACCATCACCACCAGCAGCACGAACAGCGCGGGCATCAGATAGCGCACCGCCTTCTCGAGTCCACTGGCGACCCCGCGCGAGACCACCAGCACCACCATCGCCATGAAGATGGTGTGCCAGGCGAGCAGACGCTCGGCATCGCCCACCAGCGACGCGAAGATCTCGCCGGCGGCGACGCCGTCGATGCCGTTGAAGGCACCGGCGGCGGCGCGGAAGACATAGGCCAGCGCCCAGCCGGCGATCACGCTGTAGAAGGACAGGATCAGGAAGGCGGTGACGATGCCCATCCAGCCGACCACCTGCCAGCTACCGGCGCGCCCCTCCTGCGCGGTCAGGGTGCGCATGGTGTTGATCGGGCTCTGGCGTCCGCGCCGACCGAGCATGATCTCGGCCATCATGATCGGGATGCCGATGGCGGCGACGCAGATCAGATAGACCAGGACGAATGCCCCGCCACCGTACTCGCCGGCGGCATAGGGGAAACGCCAGATGTTGCCCAGACCGACGGCCGAACCGCTGGCCGCAAGGATGAAGGCGAGACGTGTGGACCACATCCCATGGATGGAAGTGACGGCCATGTGTCGAAACTCCTAAACTGCGATCTGTTCGCGTACGACGTCCGCGAGCCGCTCGCACACACGGCGCACCTGCCCCTCGTCGGTTCCCTCGACCATCACTCGCACCAGCGGCTCGGTCCCCGACATCCGCAGCAGCACCCGGCCGCCGCCGTCGAGCTCGCGCTCGGCCTCGGCGACCGCTTCGCGCACCCGCGGCAGCTCACCGAGATCCCGACGTCGGTCGAGACGCACGTTGATCAGCACCTGCGGATAACGCTCGACCTCGGCACACAGCCCGTCGAGCGAGCAGTCGAGCCGGTTGAGCGCGGCCAGCACCTGCAGTGCCGAGACGATCCCATCGCCGGTGGTGGTGCGATCGCGGCAGATGATGTGGCCCGAGGGCTCGCCGCCGAGGATGCCATCGGCCTGCTTGAGCGCCTCCATGATGTAGCGATCGCCCACCTTGGTGCGGACGAACCCGGTACCGAGCCGCGCCAGCGCATGCTCCAGACCGAGGTTGCTCATCAGCGTACCGACCACCTCGCCGCGCATCGCACCGGCCGCGAGCCTGGACTTGGCAATGATGTAGAGCAGCTGGTCGCCGTCGACCAGCTCACCTCGCGAATCGACCATCAGCACCCGGTCGCCGTCACCGTCGAAGGCGATACCGAGGTCCGCACCCTCTCGCAGCACCGCCTCGCACAGCGCCTCGGGCCGGGTCGATCCAACGTCGCGATTGATATTGAACCCATTGGGCTCGACACCCAGACGTACCACGCTGGCGCCAAGCTCCTCGAAGACATGGGGGGCGGTATTATAGGTCGCCCCGTTGGCACAATCGACGACGATTTTCAGCCCGCGGAAATTGATCGACGACGGGATGGTGCCCTTGCAGAACTCGATGTAACGACCACCGGCATCCCCCACCCGCACCACCTTGCCCAGGGCGCTGGAGTCGACCGTGCGCAGCGGCTGCTCGAGTTCGGCCTCGATCGCCGCCTCCAGGGCGTCGGGGAGCTTGTCGCCCTCGGACGAGAAGAACTTGATGCCGTTGTCCTGATAGGGATTGTGCGAGGCGGTGATGACGATCCCGGCATCGGCGCGGAAGGTGCGGGTGAGATAGGCCACCGCCGGGGTGGTCATCGGCCCGAGCAGGCGGATGTCGACCCCGGCGGCCACCAGCCCGGCCTCGAGCGCCGACTCGAACATATAGCCCGAGATGCGGGTGTCCTTGCCGATCAGGATCTTGCCGCCACCGCCATTGCCGAGTACCCGCCCGGCCGCCCAGCCGAGCTTGAGCACGAAGTCGGGGGTGACGATGCCCTCGCCGACCCGCCCACGGATGCCGTCGGTTCCGAAGTATCTACGCATTCAGTGCTCACCCGCCGGTCCGCCGACGTGCCCCTCCTCGGCCTGATTCGCAGCATCCGGTCCGGTCGGACGCTGCGGCTGATCGTCCTCCCAGTCGCGCGGAGGACGCGGCGGGCGGCCGGACATGATGTCGTCGATCTGACCCGAATCGATGGTCTCGAACTTCATCAGCGCTGCGGTCATCGCCTCGAGCTTGTCGCGATGGGTCTCGAGGATCTCGCGGGCGCGCGCATAGTTGCGCTCGATGACGTCGCGGATCTCCTCGTCGATGAGATGGCTGGTCTCGTCGGAGACGTTCTTGTGCTGGGTGACCGAGTGACCGAGGAAGACCTCCTGCTCGTCCTCGCCGTAGGTCAGCGGCCCGAGACGATCGGACAGCCCCCACTTGGTGACCATGTTGCGAGCGATCTCGGTGGCGCGCTGGATGTCGTTCTGCGCGCCGGTGGTGACACTCTCGGTACCGAACACCAGCTCCTCGGCGACACGCCCGCCGAACAGGCTCGAGATACTGCTCTCGAGCCGCTGCCTGCTGTAGCTGAAGCGATCGTCCTCGGGCAGGAACAGGGTGACGCCGAGCGCGCGACCGCGCGGGATGATGCTGACCTTGTGCACCGGGTCGTGATCGGGCACCAGTCGGCCGACGATGGCATGCCCCGACTCGTGATAGGCGGTCAACCGCTTCTCGTCCTCGGTCATCACCATCGAGCGCCGCTCGGCACCCATCATGATCTTGTCCTTGGCCTGCTCCATGTCGTCCATGTCGACGAGCTTCTTGTTGCGCCGCGCGGCGAACAGCGCCGCCTCGTTGACCAGATTGGCCAGGTCGGCACCGGAGAAGCCGGGCGTGCCGCGCGCCAGCACCGAGGCCTGGACGTCCTCGGCGGCGGGGATCTTGCGCATGTGCACCTTGAGGATCTGCTCGCGCCCGCGCACATCGGGCAGCGGCACCACCACCTGACGGTCGAAGCGGCCCGGGCGCAACAACGCCGGGTCGAGCACGTCGGGACGGTTGGTGGCGGCGATCACGATCACCCCCTCGGTGCCCTCGAAGCCGTCCATCTCGACGAGCAGCTGGTTGAGGGTCTGCTCGCGCTCGTCGTGCCCGCCGCCAAGCCCGGCGCCACGATGGCGACCGACGGCGTCGATCTCGTCGATGAAGATGATGCAGGGGGCATGCTTCTTCGCCTGCTCGAACATGTCGCGCACCCGCGAGGCGCCGACACCGACGAACATCTCGACGAAGTCCGAGCCGGAGATGGTGAAGAAGGGCACCCGCGCCTCGCCGGCGATGGCACGCGCCAGCAGCGTCTTGCCGGTGCCCGGGGGGCCGACCATCAGCACGCCCTTGGGGATCTTGCCGCCGAGCTTCTGGAACTTGCCCGGATCGCGGAGGAAGTCGACCATCTCGACGACCTCTTCCTTGGCCTCCTCGGCGCCGGCGACATCCTGGAAGGTGACCTTGATCTGGTCCTCGGAGAGCATGCGCGCGCGGCTCTTGCCGAAGGACATCGCCCCACGACCACCGCCGCCGCCCTGCATCTGGCGCAGGAAGAAGATCCACAGCCCGACCAGGATCAACAGCGGGAACCAGTTGATCAGCACCTGCATCAGCACCGACTGCTGTTCGGGCGGCGCGGCCTTGATCACCACGTCATTGTTGAGCAGGTCGCCGACCAGACCGTCATCGCCCGGGCTGAAGGTGGTGAAGCGCTGCCCGGAGGCGGTCAGACCCTCGATCTGCCGACCCTGGATGGTCACCTCCTTGACGTCGCCCTGCTTGACCTGCTCGATGAAGGTCGAGTAGTCGAGCTTGCTCGAGGTCGATTGGGTGGTGGTGAAGTTGTTGAACACGGACATCAGCACGATGGCGATGACCACCCAAAGAAGTATATTTTTCGCCATGTCACTCACGGCCTGGTGCCCTTAGTCTGGTTGGTTGCCGGCGCGGCAATGTCGTCACTCAAGCCGATGAAACTAGCATCGACCGCTCAAGGATTAAAGCCTTTGGCCACCAGATAGACCTCGCGGCTCGCCGATCTGGAGGACTTCGGCTTGCGCGTGACCACCCGCGAGAAGGACTGACGCAGGGTACGCAGATAGTCGTCGAAGCCACTGCCCTGGAACACCTTGACCGCGAGCGCACCGCCGGGCTTGAGCCGGGCCCGGGCCAGTTCCAGGGCGAGTTCGACCAGATACATCACCCGCGCCTGGTCGACCACCGCGGTCCCGGTGATGTTCGGCGCCATATCCGAGAGCACCACGTCGAGCGGTGCGGCCTCGAGCGCCGCCTCGAGCTGCTCGAGCACCGCCTGCTCGCGGAAGTCGCCCTGGAGGATCTCGACGCCCGGCAACGGGTCGATCGGCAACAGGTCGAGCGCGACCACCCGCCCCTGCTTGCCGACCAGGCGCGCGGCCACCTGCGACCAGCTCCCGGGCGCGGCGCCGAGATCGACCACCCGCATCCCCGGGGCGAGCAGACGGTCGCGCTCCTGGAGTTCGAGCAGCTTGTAGGCGGCGCGCGAACGGTAACCGTCCTGCTGCGCCTGCTTGACGAAGGGGTCGCCGACGTGACGGTCGAGCCAGCGACGACTGGACTTGCTTCTTGCCATGGATCGAAAAACCGGTGGACTGGTGCGGCACGGGGGATCCGCGCGCATGGATGCGCTATTGAACCACAGCCCGGGGATGGCCGGCGCGCCCGGCCGAGCCGATCGAGGCGCGCTCAGAACTCGTGGACCCAGGGAAAACGGAAGAGTTCGAGCAGCATCCCCGCCAGCGCGCCGCCGAGTACGGCGCCCACCACCGCCTGGGCGAGATCCTGGTGCAGCGCCAGACTCGCCTGCATCCACCAACCCTGCTCGACGGCGATCAGCGGCCCGCTGATCAGCCAGACACTACCGGCCGCGACCCCGGCGAGCAGCGCCATCACCAGTGCCTCGATGAGCTGACAGGGGCGTGACTCGAGCAGCAACCGGCGCGACAGACAGACCCAGCCGCGCACCGTCGAGACATAGAGCACACCGTTGACGCTGACCAGAAACAGCAACACCGCGAACACCGCAAAACCACCAGGCTGCAGTGAATCGGCAAGGGCCACCGCGGTACCCACCAGCGCGCCGGTCATGAGACCGGCCAGGGTCTTGCCCGGCACATGGCGCGAACAGCGCGCGCGGAAGGGCACCAGCGCCCCGACCACCGCGGCCAGCACGGCGGCGAGCAGCGCCGACTCGATGAAGCCGAGCGTGCCGTTGAGCGCGATCAAGGCCCCGACCCCGACCACGCCGCCGATGGCCGTGGCCATCAGCGAGATCTCGCGCGCACCGTAGAGCACCGCGCCGATCGCGCCGGCCAGGGCCGCGGCCGGCACATAGGCCCAATGCGACCAGCCGTGCACGCGCAGCAACTCGACCAGCCCGATGAACAGCGGGGCATGGATCAGCCCGATCAGACACCAGACGATGGTGCGCAGAAACAGCAGTCGCCAGCGCACCCCATGACGACTCACCGCGGGCTCGAGGCGGTCGTGGACGCGAACATCGCAATAATGGGAGGAGAAGACTTGGGGGCGGGATAGAGACATGACCGGGTTACCGCTGTTGCTGCCTGGAGTGGATCGGGCAAGAGGCAGGAACCCGATCGCGAGCGTGCTTCCGTCAGAGAATACGGTCGCCGTCTCTAGATTAAAGCAGGGATGTCAGCGCGCCCACGTGAACCGGGACCCAGATGTCGCCGACGAGTGGCGGTCCTGAAACGACAAACGGGGCCATGCGGCCCCGTCAGTGCACCCCCGGAGGGGAACGTCAACCCGGATCAGCCTGCGCGCAGGGTCCAGGAAGCGCACCAGCCGTTGAGGTTGATCAGCTTGCCGGGGAACAGGCTGCAGCCGCGCCACTCGTCAGCACCCTGGTCGGGCAGCATGAACTGGCAGTTCTCGCAGTGCTGCTCCTCGGGCGGCAGACCCGGGCGAGCGGCGGCAACGCGCTCGGACTGAGCCGCATCACGGTGATACTTCAGCGCAACCGCGGTGGGATCGCTCTCGGTCACAGCGTTTGCAGGAACCTCGGCACGCGCGGTACCGAAGCCAACGAGGTTGATCACCGGGACTGCGGCAGCGGTACCCAGCATCACTTTGACGGCGTCACGACGGCTCTTGCAAATTGGCTTATCGGACATGGGATCAACTCCTTCAAAAAGGCACACTTGGTGATCTCGACACCCCCGGAAAACCCGGAGGCCGCCGATCATTGTGCAACATGAGTCCCTAAAAGGCGAGTGCAAGAGACCGCCGAGACGGACCGGCTCAGTCGAGATAGGTGCCGGCGCCGAGGTAGCGCGCCCGCCAATAGGGCGCGTCGAGCCGGGCCAGACGGACCTCGCGGCGCGAGGTCGAGGCGTGCACGAAGCGTTCGTCATCGACCATCAGGCCGACATGGTGCACCCCCGGCCCGGTGCGGAAGAACACCAGATCGCCGGCGCGAGCGCGCCCCTTGGCGAGCGGGCGGGCGCGGGCGAGCTGCGCCACCGAGACACGCGGGATGTCGATCCCCGCGACATGATGGGCGTAATAGGTCAGGCCGCTGCAGTCGACCCCGGTCCGCGGATCCTCGCCACCGTAACGATAAGGCGTCCCGAGCTGGGCGAGCCCGGCCTCGACCACCTGCTGGCGCGCCCCTCCCGTGGTCGCACAGCCAGCGAGCGACACGAACGCCACGAGGGCCCCGGCGAACACACCGGCAGAGATCGCTTTATTTCTCATAGTCGATTACAACAATCGCTTCTAAGATGCTGTATGACATACATCTAGAAAAGCCGGACATGCTTGTCAAGCTGGCCGGCGCGTAGCGCTCGACACGCCGCCCCGAAGGCACCGGGGCGCTCCTCGACAGCACCTCGCCGACAACCCGCGAGGCGCCGCGCAGCGCCCCCGATCACGCCCCCTGCCAGCACGCTGCTTTACGCGCCCCAAACCAGCCCTTACAGTCTACGGCGACTCATCACCGGCCTGGGGCCAGCCCCGGCCGCCACTGTTTTCGCGCCCGTTGTCGCACACCCCGCAGACACGGCGACCCATCCCCTTTGGAGTGACCATCGACATGAGCGACACCAAGCACTGCCGGCTGCTGATCCTGGGCTCCGGCCCCGCCGGCTATACCGCAGCGGTCTATGCCGCGCGCGCCAACCTCGACCCGGTGCTGGTCACCGGCCTCGAGCAGGGCGGCCAGCTGATGACCACCACCGAGGTCGACAACTGGGCCGGCGACCCGGACGGCGTCCAGGGCCCCGAGCTGATGGAGCGGATGCGCCGCCACGCCGAGCGCTTCGAGACCGAGATCATCTTCGACCACATCCACTCCGCCGACCTCGGCAACCGCCCCTTCACCCTCGAGGGCGACTCGGCGACCTACACCTGCGATGCCCTGATCATCGCCACCGGCGCCAGCGCCATGTACCTCGGCCTGCCCTCCGAACAGACCTTCCGCGGGCGCGGGGTCTCGGCCTGCGCCACCTGCGACGGCTTCTTCTACCGCAACCAGGAGGTCGCGGTGATCGGCGGTGGCAACACCGCCGTCGAGGAGGCGCTGTATCTGTCCAACATCGCCGCCAAGGTCACCCTGATCCATCGCCGCGACAGCCTGCGCGCGGAGAAGATCCTCCAGCGCCAGCTGTTCGAGAAGGCCGAGCACGGCAACATCGAGATCCTCTGGGACCACACCCTCGACGAGGTGCTCGGCGACGCCAGCGGGGTGACCGGCATCCGCGTCAAGAGCACCAAGGACGCGCGCACCCGCGAACTCGCCCTCACCGGGGTGTTCGTCGCCATTGGTCACAAGCCCAACACCGAGCTGTTCACCGGGCAGCTGGAGATGGACAACGGCTATATCCGCGTCGCCAGCGGGCTGCAGGGCAACGCCACCGCCGCCTCGGTACCCGGGGTGTTCGCCGCCGGCGACGTCATGGACCAGATCTACCGTCAGGCGATCACCTCCGCCGGCACCGGCTGCATGGCCGCGCTCGACGCCGAGAAGTATCTCGACGCCCTGGCCCTGGAGCAGGCCCAGTCCTGACCCCGGGACGGTGACCGCGCAACCGGCTTGCGCCGTCACCACCCGCCCCAACCTGAGGGGACATGCACGATGCATCTCCCCCCTTGCTCAGACTCACCACCCACGGCGCGATCGACGAGATCCCCGCCACGGACTGGAATCGACTGGTTGGCGACGACGCCCCCTTCCTCGACCACCGCTTCCTCGCCGCCCTGGAGCGACACGGCTGCGTCGGCGAAACGTTCGGCTGGATCCCGCTGCACCTGGCGCTGCGCGACGCCGACGGCGTGCTGCGCGCCGCCGCGCCCTGCTACCTCAAGACCAACGGCTATGGCGAGTTCGTCTTCGACTGGGCCTGGGCCGAGGCGCACCACCGTCGCGGACTCCACTATTACCCCAAGCTGGTGATCGCCGCCCCCTACACCCCGGCGGTCGCACCGCGCATCCTCAGCGCCGACGACGCCGAGCGCCCACGCCACGCCCGAGCGCTGATCGAGGGCGCGCGACACCTCGCCGAACGGCTCGGGGTCTCATCGATGCACTGGCTGTTCCACACCGAGCAGGAGGGCGAGGCGCTCGCGAGCCAGGGGTTGCTGCCACGACTCGGCTGTCAGTTCCACTGGCGCCGTGGCGACGAGCGCGACTTCGACGGCCTGCTCGCACGGTTCACCTCGGCCAAGCGCAAGCAGGTGCGACGCGAGCGCCGACGCGTGGCCGAGGCCGGTCTGCGCATCGCACGACTGCGCGGCGACCAGCTCAACGCCGCCGAGTGGGCCAGTCTCCACCGGCTCTACTGCGACACCTTCGAACGGCGCGGCGGCGTCCCCACCCTGTCGCTGGCGTTCTTCACCGCGCTCGGCGAGACCATGGGTGAGTCGCTGCTGGTGGTATTCTGTTATCAGGGAGCGCGGATCGTCGCCGCAGCCTTCAACCTGGTCGGCGCCCGAACCCTCTACGGCCGCCACTGGGGATGCAGCGACGCCTTCCACAGTCTCCACTTCGAGGCCTGCTACTATCAGGGCCTGGAGCACTGCATCGCCACCGGGCTGGACCACTTCCAGCCCGGCGCCCAGGGCGAGCACAAGGTCAGCCGCGGCTTCCTGCCGACACCGACCTGGTCCTCGCACTGGATCGCCGACCCCGAGTTGCGCGCGGCGATCGCCCGTGCGCTCGAGCGCGAGACCCTGGGAATGCGCGAGTATCTGCGCCGGATGCAGGACCACAGCCCGTACCGCAGGCCGTCACCGTCACCCTCGGACTAGCCCGGACATGCTCACCCTGCTCGATCCGCAAGACCGCATCCACTTCCCCGACGTCTCGCAGGCGATGCGCGAGCCCAACGGATTGCTCGCCGTCGGCGGCGACCTCAGCACCACGCGGCTGCGCCAGGCCTATCGTCACGGCATCTTCCCCTGGTACAGCGAGGGCGATCCCATCCTGTGGTGGTCGCCCGACCCGCGCAGCGTGCTCATACCCGAGCAGGTGCACGTCTCGCGCAGCCTCGCCAAGCGGCTACGGCGCGCCGATCATCGGGTCACCTTCGATCGCGACTTCGCCGCGGTCATCCGCGCCTGCGCCGCGCCACGCGCCGACGAGGCCGGCACCTGGCTGGTCCCGGAGATGATCGATGCCTACGAGCGACTGCACGCCCAGGGCCTCGCCCACTCGGTCGAGGTGTGGCGCGACGATGAGCTGATCGGCGGGCTCTACGGGGTGGCGGTGGGCAAGGCGTTCTTCGGCGAGTCCATGTTCAGCCGCGCCAGCGACGGCTCCAAGATCGCCCTGGTACAGCTGTGCCGACGCCTCGCCGAGTGGGGCTTCGGGCTGATCGACTGCCAGATGCACACCCATCATCTCCAGCGGATGGGCGCGGAGGAGATCCCCCGGCGTGACTTCATCGCTCGGCTCGAGCGGTTCTGCGCCCTGCCCGGCCATGATCACAGCTGGGACGACGAGGCGCACAACCGATGAACCAGGACGACATCACCCGGCCGGGACGCCATCTGGCGCTCTATCTCACCGGCGAGCACGACTGCTCCTATCTCGAGGACACGCGCGCGCGCACCCTGTTCGTCGACCCCAACGCCCGGATCGATACCGCCACCTATCAGCTGCTGATCGACCTTGGCTTTCGCCGCAGCGGCAGCCACATCTATCGACCGGCCTGCCGTGGCTGTACCCGCTGCGTGCCGGTCCGCATCCCGGTCGCGGACTTTCTCCCCAACCGTTCGCAACGACGCAACTGGCAGCGTAACGCCCCACGCATCACACTGCGCGAGCGCCCCGCCAGTTTCGAGCCGGCGCACTATGCGCTCTATCGCGACTATCTGCTGGGACGTCATGGCGACGGACCCATGGCCGACGATGCCAGCGAGGAGAGTTATCGGCGCTTCCTCGTCGACCCCTGGGGCGGCCCCTGTCTGTTCATCGAGTTCTGGCTCGATGAGGAGAGACTGCTCGGGGTCGCGGTGACCGACCGCCTCGAGCAGGGACTCTCGGCGGTCTACACCTTCTACGATCCGGCGCTCGCCGTACTCGGCCCCGGCACCTTCGCGATCCTCGCCCAGATCGAGCTGGCACGGCGGCTCGGACTGCCCTATCTCTATCTCGGTTACTGGGTCGAGGGCTGCGAGAAGATGACCTACAAGGCGCGCTTTCGCCCGCTCGAGGCCTGGGATGGGCGCGCCTGGAGACAGCTCGCGCGCGGCGCCGTACTACGCCAACCATGAGGCCGGCCTCGCCTGTGCGCGGGAAGGTAACACAGGATCGATGCATCGACGGTGATCGACACAATGGATATGGTATAATCCGGCGGCTTTAAAAACGGAGCTGTCTTCAGTAATTCGACTATGGCAAAAGACGACGTCATTCAAATGGAAGGCACGGTCACCGAGACCCTGCCCAATACCGTGTTTCGGGTCGAGCTCGAGAACGGCCACACCGTGACCGCCCATATCTCCGGCAAGATGCGCAAGCACTACATCCGCATCCTCACCGGCGACAAGGTCACCGTCGAGCTGACCCCTTACGACCTCACCAAGGGCCGCATCGTCTACCGCGCCCGCTGATCACGCCTGCCCGTCGGGCATGCGCGCGCCGGCTCTCGCCGAGCGCCCGGACTCATCGCGCAACCGCGCGAACCGTCACACGCGACCTCGCCGCTCGCCATCGGGCCGAGTCGGCACGGCGGGGCTGCGCGTCGCGGTTGGTCATCGCCGAGACTGACGGCGCCGCCACGGCGAGGGACCTGCTCGCCGCCACGTCACCCCATCGACCAGCACCTATAGCTCACGCCACTCGCCGTTGATCTCGAAGGCGAGCGCGTCGTCGCGCACCCCCACCCGCACCTGACCGCCATTGGCAAGCGTGCCGAACAGCAGCTCGCTGGCGAGCGGCTTCTTGATGTGGTTCTGGATCACCCGCGCCATCGGGCGTGCACCCATCTGCGGATCGTAGCCCTTGGCACCGAGCCAGCCACGGGCGTCCTGATCCACACTGAGCGCCACCTTCTTCTCCTCGAGCTGCTGCTCGAGCTCGAAGATGAACTTGTCGACCACGTTGGCGACGGTCGATTCGGCCAGCGGCGAGAACTGCACCACGGCGTCGAGACGGTTGCGGAACTCCGGCGAGAAATAGCGCTTGAGCGCCTCCAGCCCGTCGCTCGAGTGATCCTGCTCGGTGAAGCCGATCGAGCGCCGCGCCGTCTCCTCGGCGCCGGCGTTGGTGGTCATCACCAGCACCACGTTACGGAAGTCGGCCTTGCGCCCGTTGTTGTCGGTGAGGCTGCCGTGGTCCATCACCTGCAACAGCAGGTTGAAGACATCGGGGTGGGCCTTCTCGATCTCGTCGAGCAACAGCACCGCGTGCGGATGCTTGTTGACCTCCTCGGTGAGCAGCCCGCCCTGATCGAAGCCGACATAGCCCGGCGGCGCGCCGATCAGCCGCGAGACGGTGTGACGCTCCATGTACTCGGACATATCGAAGCGGATCAGCTCCATGCCGAGGATGCGTGCGAGCTGACGGGTGACCTCGGTCTTGCCGACGCCGGTCGGACCGGTGAACAGGAAGGAGCCGATCGGGCGCTCGAGACTGCCGAGCCCGGAGCGGTTCATGCGGATCGAGGAGGTCAGCACCTCGATGGCCGGATCCTGGCCATAGACCACCATCTTGAGATCGCGATCGAGGTTCTTCAGCGCCTCGGCGTCGGAGGCCGAGACCCGCTTCGGCGGGATGCGCGCGATCTTGGCGACGATCGCCTCGACATCGGCGACGTCGATGCGCTTGCGCCGCTTGGCGCCACTCTTGAGCTGGACGTTGGCCCCGGCCTCGTCGATGACGTCGATCGCCTTGTCGGGCAGATGACGATCGTTGATATGACGGTTGGCCAGTTCGGCCGCGGCGCGCAGCGCGGTACTGGTGTAGGTCACCTGGTGGTGCTGCTCGAAGCGCGACTTCAGCCCCTTGAGGATCTCCACCGTCTCCTCGACACTCGGCTCGGGCACGTCGATCTTCTGGAAGCGGCGCGCCAGCGCGCGGTCCTTCTCGAAGATGCCACGATACTCCTGATAGGTAGTCGAGCCGATGCAGCGCAGATCGCCCGAGGCGAGCACCGGCTTGATCAGGTTGGAGGCGTCCATCACCCCGCCCGAGGCCGAGCCGGCGCCGATGATGGTGTGGATCTCGTCGATGAAGAGGATCGCGTGCGGCTGACGCTTGAGCTGGGCGAGCACCGACTTGAGTCGCTTCTCGAAGTCGCCGCGATACTTGGTGCCGGCCACCAGGCCGCCGAGATCGAGGGAGTAGATCACCGCCGACTCCAGCACCTCGGGCACGTCACCATCGACGATCTTCTTCGCCAGCCCCTCGGCGATGGCGGTCTTGCCGACGCCGGCCTCGCCGACGAACAGCGGGTTGTTCTTGCGCCGCCGGCAAAGGATCTGCACCGTGCGCTCGACCTCGGCGGCGCGACCGATCAGCGGATCGATCCGCCCCTGACGCGCCAGCTCGTTGAGGTTGGTCGCAAAGCTCTCGAGCGGGCTGGCGTTCTCCTTGTCCTCGGCGCGCGACTCGTCGACCTCGCCCGGCACCTCGTCCTCCTGGGTCTCGCCGGGGACCTTGGAGATACCGTGGGAGATGAAGTTGACGACATCGAGGCGGGTGATGTCCTGCTGGTTGAGCAGATAGACCGCCTGCGAGTCCTGCTCGCTGAACAGCGCCACCAGCACGTTGGCCCCGGTGACCTCCTTCTTGCCCGCCGACTGGACGTGGAACACCGCGCGCTGCAACACCCGCTGGAAGCCGAGCGTCGGCTGGGTGTCGCGATCCTCGTGCTCGGGGATCAGCGGCGTGGTCTCGTCGATGAACGACGAGATCTCGCGACGCAACCGCTCGGCATCCGCGCCACAGGCCCTGAGCACGCGCGCGGCGGTGGGATTGTCGAGCAACGACAGCAGCATGTGCTCGACGGTCATGTATTCATGATGCTTCTCGCGCGCCTCCTTGAAGGCCCGGTTCAGCGAAAATTCGAGTTCTTTGCTCAGCATCGACCTGTTCCAAGCAGGGGGTTGAGAAAACCGTGGTGGTTGAGTGCCGCCATGCGCGCGCGCGGCGCCGATTTCAAGCCTCTTCCATGGTGCACATCAGCGGATGCTGGTTGGTACGGGCGTAGTCATTGACCTGGGCGACCTTGGTCTCGGCGATATCCTTGGTGTAGACGCCGCAGACCCCGACCCCACGCGTATGCACCTGGAGCATAACTTGGGTCGCCTTCTCGCGATTCATACCGAAGAAGCCCTCGAGCACCTCGACCACGAAGTCCATCGGGGTGTAGTCGTCGTTGAGCAGCAGGACCTTGAACTGTGGGGGGCGGCGCAACTGCGGGCGGGCCTCCTGCAACGTCAGCCCGGACTCGCCGTCCTCGCTCGGAATATCGTCACTCATGATTGCGGATTCTAGACAAAGGATTGAGGGGGCGTCAGGCCGGCCAACGCACTGCACATGCGCGCCCCGAGGGGACCGATCAACGGCGGCGCGGAACCGCGCGACGCCCTGTTTGACCAACGAAAACAGTTCACTATACTAGCGAACTAGGGTGCCAGGGAGCCGATTCAAGGCAATGGCGCCTGACAACAAAAAGCGATGATCGACCACCAAGGCAAGACCCGCAAACCCTGGAGGACTGCGCCAATGATCACCGGAGTCGTTAAATGGTTCAATAACGCAAAGGGCTACGGGTTCGTGCAACCCGATGGGCGAGACGAAGACGTCTTTGTCCACTTCTCGGCGATCGACATGGAGGGCTACAAGACGCTCAGGGAGGGACAGAAGGTGCAATTCGAGTTGAACCAGGGGCCGAAGGGCCTGCACGCGGCCAAGGTGCATCGTCTCAGCTGACACCTGATCACGGTCCGGAGCCGCCGTGCCCCGGACCATCATGCCGAGGGGCGCGATCCGTCAGGGTCGCGCCCCTCGCACGTTTCACGCCTTACATGCGCTCGATCACGGCCCGGCCAAAGCCCGAGCAGCTGAGCTTGGTGGCGCCTTCCATCAGTCGGTCCAGGTCATAGGTGACCTGCTTGGCCTCGATCGCGCCCTCGACACCCTTGATGATCAGGTCGGCGGCCTCGGTCCAGCCGAGGTGGCGCAGCATCATCTCGGCCGAGAGGATCAGCGAGCTGGGGTTGACCTGGTCCTTGCCGGCGTACTTCGGCGCGGTACCGTGGGTCGCCTCGAACATCGCCACCGAGTCCGAGAGGTTGGCACCCGGCGCCATGCCGATACCACCGACCTGCGCGGCCAGCGCATCGGAGATGTAGTCGCCGTTGAGGTTGAGGGTGGCGATCACCGAGTACTCCTTCGGACGCAGCAGGATCTGCTGCAGGAAGGCGTCGGCGATGACGTCCTTGATCACGATCTCGCGACCGGTCTTGGGGTTCTTGAAGCTGCACCAGGGACCGCCGTCGAGCTCGGTGGCACCGAACTCGGCCTTGGCCAGGGCATAGCCCCAGTCCTTGAAGGCACCCTCGGTGAACTTCATGATGTTGCCCTTGTGCACCAGGGTCACCGACGGACGATCGTTGTCGATCGCGTACTGGATGGCCTGACGCACCAGACGCTCGGTGCCCTCCTTCGAGACCGGCTTGATGCCGATGCCGGAGGTCTCGGGGAAGCGGATCTTGGTCACCCCCATCTGCTCGCGCAGGAAGCCGACCAGACGCTCGGCCTCGGCGCTGCCCTGCTGCCACTCGATGCCGGCATAGATGTCCTCCGAGTTCTCGCGGAAGATCACCATATCGGTGTCCTCGGGCTTCTTCAGCGGGCTCGGGGTGCCGTTGAAGTAGCGCACCGGGCGCAGGCAGACATAGAGATCGAGCTGCTGGCGCAGGGCGACGTTGAGCGAGCGGATACCGCCGCCGACCGGCGTGGTGAGCGGCCCCTTGATCGAGACCACGAACTCCTTGACCGCCGCCAGGGTCTCCTCCGGCAGCCACACGTCCTCGCCATAGGTGCGGGTCGACTTCTCGCCGGCGTAGATCTCCATCCACTCGATCTTGCGCGCGCCGCCGTAGGCCTTCTCGACGGCAGCGTCGACCACCGAGCGCATCACCGGGGTGACGTCGACACCGATGCCGTCACCCTCGATGAAGGGGATGATGGGACGGTCGGGCACATTGAGCGACAGATCGGCGTTGACCTGAATCTTCTCGCCGTTGGGGACAGAAATCTTGTCGTAGGCCATGAGCAGTTTTCTCTATCGGGTGATCAAAAAGGAATATGCTACCATCCTCGTTTACTCGTTGCGCAGACCCGATGCCACATCGGCAGCGCGTCCCGCCGTCGCCCAGGCCGACGAGACGTGTCCGACGCACGCCCCATCCGTCCTCTTACCCCTGATAGCGCCATGAACGTCCGCGCCGCCCGATCTCGCCCAGAACGCATCATCATCGGCCTCTCCGGCGGTGTCGACTCGGCCGTCGCCGCCCACCGTCTGCTCGAACAGGGCCATCAGGTCGAGGCGCTGTTCATGAAGAACTGGGAAGAGGACGACGACCCGCACGGCGGCTATTGCGCCGCCGCCGAGGACCTGGCCGATGCGCGCGCCGTCGCCGAACGGCTCGGCATCCGCCTGCACACCGTCAACTTCGCCACCGAGTACTGGGATCGGGTGTTCGAGCACTTCCTCGCCGAGTACCGCGCGCTGCGCACCCCCAATCCCGACATCCTGTGTAACCGCGAGATCAAGTTCGCCGCCTTCCTCGAACACGCCCTGGACCTCGGCGCCGAGGCCATCGCCACCGGCCACTATGCCCGGGTCGAGCACGGCGCGAGCGGCCATCGACTCTGTCTGTGCGCCGACGCCAACAAGGACCAGACCTACTTCCTCCATCTGCTCGACCAGCACCAACTCGCCCACACCCGCTTCCCGCTGCACGATCTCAGCAAGCCCGAGGTGCGCGCCATCGCCCGCCGGCTCGGCTTGGCCAACGCCGCGAAGAAGGACAGCACCGGGATCTGCTTCATCGGCGAGCGGCGCTTCGGCGAGTTCCTCGCGCGCTATGTCGATCGCACCCCGGGGCCGATCGAGACCCCCGAGGGGCAGGTGCTCGGCGAGCATCACGGACTGGCCTACTACACCATCGGCCAGCGTCAGGGGCTCGGCATCGGCGGCATCGCCGGGGGCGACGAGGCCCCCTGGTTCGTCGCCGCCAAGGACCCGGAGCACAACCGCCTGATCGTCGTCCAGGGCAAGCACCATCCGCTGCTGATGGCCGGATCGCTGCACGCCCAGCCACCACACTGGATCGCCGGGGAGCCCCCCGCCGCCGCCCCCTTCGACTGTCTGGCGCGACTGCGTCACCGTCAGCCGCTGCAGCGCTGCACCGTCGAGACCCTCGACCCCGAGGGCTGCCGGGTGCGCTTCGCCGAACCGCAGCGCGCGGTGACCCCGGGCCAGTCGATCGTCTTCTATCAGGGCGAGGCCTGTCTCGGCGGCGCCGTGGTCGAGCACGCCGCGCCCTGAGCCGCACCGGAGAATCCAGCCCCATGCCTTACGACAACCTCGACCGGCTCATCGCCTTCGCCGGACTCCACCAGGCCGCCGCCTGCGTCACCCGCATCGCCCACCGCGGCAGCGCCGATGTGGAGATGATGGAGCCGTGCATCTACAGCCTGCTCCAGGTCGATGCCGAGAGCACCGCCGCGGTCTTCGGCGCGCCCGGCGCGCTCGCGCCCGGCGCGCGCCAGGTGATCGCCCAGCTCACCGGACAACCCGAGCGCAACCTCGAGCTGACCCGCTACGTGGTGACCCTGATCCGACTCGAGCGTGCGCTCGCGCGCGAACCCGGACGACTCGCCCGACTCGGCGAGGGCATCGAGGCGGCGCGCGACAAGCTCGAACACTTCCCGCTGCTGCACCCGGCGATCCTCGGTCACTTCGCCGACCTCTACAGCGAGACCATCAGCACCCTGACCCCGCGGGTCATGGTCCAGGGCAACGAGCTGCACCTCGGCAACCCCGACAACCAGAGCCGGGTACGCGCGCTGCTGCTCGCCGGCATCCGCGCCGCCATGCTGTGGCGCCAGGTCGGCGGCTCGCGCTGGCACCTGCTGCTGCGCAACCGCCAGATCCTCGACGACGCGCGCACCTATCTCGACCGTCACGAAGACTGAACCGCCTTCATCCGACGGGGCCTGAACACGCCCCGCCAACACCCGCCCGGAGGGATCCGCCGCGCCCCGTCAGCGCACGGTGTATGGCGCGCCGCCCTCCTGGACGCTAGAATTTCGCGTTTGCGCGAAATGACGATAGCCACATCCGGAGCCATTGCATGACCAACAGCTTCAACGCCAAGTCCACCCTGAGTGTTGCCGGCAAGGACTACGAGATCTACCGTCTCGACGCCGTCCCCGGCAGCGAGCGCCTGCCCTACTCGATCAAGATCCTGCTCGAGAACCTGCTGCGCAATGAGGATGGGGTCACCGTCAACCGCGAGGACATCGAGTTCTTCTCCAACTGGGACGCCAAGGCCGAGCCCTCCAAGGAGATCCAGTACCGTCCGGCGCGCGTGCTGATGCAGGACTTCACCGGTGTGCCCGCGGTGGTCGACCTGGCGGCGATGCGCGACGCCATGGCCAAGCTCGGCGGCGACCCGAGCAAGATCACCCCGCAGCAGCCCGCCGAGCTGGTCATCGATCACTCGGTGCAGGTCGATCACTTCGGCTCCGACGACGCCTTCGCGCTCAACGCCGAGCTCGAGTTCCAGCGCAACCGCGAGCGCTACCAGTTCCTCAAGTGGGGCCAGAACGCGCTCGACGGCTTCAAGGTGGTGCCGCCCGACACCGGCATCGTCCACCAGGTCAACGTCGAGTACCTCTCGCGCCTGATCTTCGCCAAGGATGCCGGCAGCGCCACCCAGGCCTACTTCGACACCTGTGTCGGCACCGACTCGCACACCACCATGGTCAACGGCATCGGCGTGCTCGGCTGGGGCGTCGGCGGCATCGAGGCCGAGGCCTCGATGCTCGGCCAGCCGATCTCGATGCTCGTGCCCAAGGTCGTCGGCTTCAAGCTCACCGGCAAGCTGCGCGAGGGCGTCACCGCCACCGATCTGGTGCTGACCATCGTCGAGCGGCTGCGCCAGCACGGCGTGGTCGGCAAGTTCGTCGAGTTCTACGGCCCGGCGATCAGCGTGCTGCCGATGGGCGAGCGCAACACCATCGCCAACATGGGACCCGAGTACGGCGCCACCTGCGGTCTCTTCCCGATCGACCAGATCACCCTCGACTACCTGCGCCTGACCGGTCGCAGCGAGGAGCAGATCGCCCTGGTCGAGGCCTACTGCAAGGCGCAGGGCGTGTGGCACACCGCCGAGGCCGCCGAGGCCGACTATTCCGAGACCCTCGAGCTGGATCTCGGCGACGTCGTGCCCTCGCTCGCCGGCCCCAAGCGCCCGCAGGACCGCGTCGCCCTCGACACCATCACCGAGCACTTCCCCAAGGCCCTCTCGGCCCTCAAGGAGGAGCGCGGCATCCCCACCAAGGGTCCGGCCAAGGTCGAGCTCGACGGCAAGCAGTTCGAACTCTCCGACGGCTCCATCGTGGTCGCCGCCATCACCTCCTGCACCAACACCTCGAACCCGAGCGTGCTGATCGCCGCCGGTCTGGTCGCCAAGAAGGCCGCCGCGCTCGGTCTCGAGCGCGCCCCCTGGGTCAAGACCGCCTTCGGTCCCGGCTCGATGGCGGTCACCCGCTATCTCGACCGCGCCGGGCTCACCGAGCCGCTCAAGGCGCTCGGCTTCCACAACGTCGGCTATGGCTGCACCGTCTGCATCGGCAACACCGGCCCGCTGCCGGCGCCGATCTCCAAGGCGATCGCCGACAACGACCTGTGCGCCGTCTCGATCCTCTCGGGCAACCGTAACTTCGAGGGCCGGGTACACGCCGAGGTGCGCATGAACTACCTCGCCAGCCCGCCGCTGGTGGTCGCCTACGCCATCGCCGGACGCATCGACATCGATCCGTTCAACGATCCGCTGACCACCGACGCCAAGGGCAACCCGGTCTATCTCAAGGACATCTGGCCGAGCGAGGCCGAGGTCAGCGGCGCGATCCGCGACTTCGTCACCGCCGAGGAGTTCACCGCCGCCTACGCCGACGTGTTCTCCGGCGACGCCCGCTGGCAGGGTCTCGAGGCGCCGCAGACCGACACCTACGACTGGCCCGAGTCGACCTACATCAAGAACCCGCCCTACTTCGCGGGCATGTCGCTCGACGTCGCCCCGGTCGGCGACATCACCGGCGCGCGCTGTCTGGCGCTGCTCGGCAACTCCATCACCACCGACCACATCTCCCCGGCCGGCGCCATCAAGCCCGACTCCCCGGCAGGCAAGTACCTGATCGAGAAGGGCGTCGATCCCAAGGACTTCAACAGCCTGGGCTCGCGACGCGGCAACCACGAGGTGATGATGCGCGGCACCTTCGCCAACATCCGCCTGCGCAACCTGATGGCCCCCGGCACCGAGGGCGGCGTCACCCTGCACCAGCCGAGCGGCGAGCAGATGTCGATCTTCGACGCCGCGATGCGCTATCAGGAGGAAGGCACCCCGGCGATCGTGGTCGCGGGCAAGGAGTACGGCTCGGGTTCCTCGCGTGACTGGGCGGCCAAGGGTCCCCGCCTGCTCGGGGTGCGCGCGGTGATCGCCGAGAGCTACGAGCGCATCCACCGCTCCAACCTCGTCGGCATGGGCATCCTGCCGCTGGAGTTCATCAACGGCGACAGCGCCGAGTCGCTCGGCCTCACCGGCACCGAGACCTTCGACATCCAGGGCCTCAACAACGGCGAGGCCAAACAGGTCGAGGTCACCGCCACCGCCGCCGACGGCAGCGTCAAGCGCTTCACCGCCAAGGTGCGGATCGACACCCCCAACGAGGTCGATTACTATCGCAACGGCGGCATCCTGCACTACGTGCTGCGCAAGCTGGCCGCAGGCTGAGGCCGACCCCACGGGCGCCGCGCGCGGCGCCCCGGCACGATCGCCCGAGTCCCCCGTCCGGGGCTCGGGCGATCTGCGTTGTGTGCAGGCGAAATTCGCCGCGCGCCCTGAGCGCTGCGCTGACGAGCGCGCCATAATGGACACAGCACCGCGCCACGACAAGGCGCCGCCAGCGCCGCGCGCGGGCCGCAACCCGTCAGCCGCGCATCACGGATGAGGACGTCGCCACTGACGACGTCGCCCCCACCCAACAACCCGTCCGTCGCTGCGCAGAGCCAGCCGGACACCGAACATCACCACCCGGAGTCACTCATGCCGATGGAGCTATCCTCACTCACCGCCATCTCCCCCGTCGACGGCCGCTATGGCAACAAGACCACCGCGCTGCGGGAGATCTTCAGCGAGTATGGGTTGATCCGCCATCGCGTGCAGGTCGAGGTGCGCTGGCTGCAGGCACTGGCCGCGCACCCCCAGATCCCCGAGATCCCCGCCTTCTCGGACGCGGCCAATCAGCACCTCGATGCCATCGTCGCCGATTTCGGCCTCGCCGAGGCCGAGCGCATCAAGACCATCGAGCGCACCACCAACCACGACGTCAAGGCCGTCGAGTACTTCCTCAAGGAGCGCACCGCCGAGCTGCCCGAGCTCGCCGCCGTGGGTGAGTTCATCCACTTCGCCTGCACCTCCGAGGACATCAACAACCTCTCCCACGGGCTGATGCTCGCGCGCGGGCGCGCGCAACTGCTCGACGAGATGGACCAGGTCATCGGCGCGATCCAGGAGCTCGCCCAGCGCTACGCCGAGCAGCCGATGCTCTCGCGCACCCACGGCCAGCCGGCCTCGCCCACCACCCTGGGCAAGGAGATGGCCAATGTCGCACGGCGACTGCAGGGGCAGCGTGCACGCTGCGCCGAGGTCGCCCTGCTCGGCAAGATCAATGGCGCCGTCGGCAACTACAACGCCCACCGTGTCGCCTACCCCGAGGTCGACTGGCCGGGCTTCGCCCAGGGCTTCGTCGAGTCGCTGGGCCTGACCTGGAACCCCTACACCATCCAGATCGAGCCGCACGACTACATGGCCGAGCTGTTCGACGCGGTGGTGCGCTTCGACAACGTGCTGATCGACTTCTGCCGTGACGTCTGGGGCTACATCTCGGTCGGCTACTTCAAGCAGCGCACCGTCGCCGGCGAGGTCGGCTCCTCGACCATGCCGCACAAGGTCAACCCGATCGACTTCGAGAACGCCGAGGGCAACCTCGGCATCGCCAATGCCATCCTCGAGCACCTCGCCGGCAAGCTGCCGATCTCGCGCTGGCAGCGTGACCTCACCGACTCGACCGTACTGCGCAACCTCGGCGTCGGCTTCGCCCACGTCACCATTGCGCTGCAGTCGGCGCTCAAGGGCATCGGCAAGCTCGAGGCCAACCCCGAGCGCATGGCCGCTGACCTCGACGACAACTGGGAGGTACTCGCCGAACCGATCCAGACGGTGATGCGTCGCTATGGCGTCGACAAGCCCTACGAGAAGCTCAAGGCGCTGACCCGCGGTCACCGCATCGGCCCCGAGGCGCTGGCCGAGTTCGTCGACGGGCTGGAGATCCCCGAGGCGGCCAAGGCCGAGCTCAAGGCGCTGACCCCGGCGAGCTATCTCGGCGACGCCGTCCGGCTGGCACGCGAGAGCTGAACCCGGGATCACCGTGGTCGCCTGGCGCGACCACGGTGGGCTCGGGCAGCGAAAAAAATAGGCCGGTCACGCGGGGAGCGTGACCGGCCTTCCATCAAGCCCCTGTCGGGGGGGAGTGGGGCTCAACTGGACCCTTGCGTCGCCCGGCAAGACCGGACGAACGACTGAAAACGGTGGAGTTCGGAGTGCGCGGCGGGTCGCCACACACGCCGACCGACCGTGAGGCCGTATCGGCGTGTCGGCTTGGAGCGGCGGGCGCCGATCCCTGGCGCGCGGTGAGGGCGCTGAATCAGCCCTCGACCTCGGAGCGAATGGTCACGCGACGCTGCTTGACCGAGTAGACGTCGAACTCGGGCAGCATATCGCGCTCGCCACGGCTCTCGACGGAAACGATATCGCTCGCCGGGATGCCCTTGGAGACCATGTAGTCACGCACCGCATTGGCGCGGTTCAGCCCCAGGGTATCGTTGTAGGCTTCCGAACCCTTGGCGTCGGTGTGACCGACCAGGGTGAGCTGCTCGCGCGACTGGGTGGCGTTGACGTCGGCGATGTAGTCGTCGAGACGCGCCAGCTCGGTATCGTTGACCACGTTCTCGATACGGTACTTGTCGAACTCGAAGTTCAGACGCACCACGAACTCGGCCGGCACCGGCTTGACGCAGGGCTCGAGGTCGTTCGGACCCTGGGTGCTCTGCCAGCACTCGCCGTAACCGGTGACCCAGGCGGTCCCGGTCGGCTTGGCCGACCAGAAGTGGTCCATCATGTCGGCGGCATTGGCCGCCAGCGGGGCGCCCAAGACCAAGGCCAGGGAGGCAGCGGCGGCCGCGGCGCGGGAGGACTGTTTGAATTTGCGCATCTTCACGGTTTCCTGTTTCAGGTGGGTGAGTGGTCCGATCGGCGACAGGTTAACAAGCTGTAGCACATGTCAGCAAAAAGCAACAACGTGGTGCGTTGATCTCACCAGATGCTGAATGTCTGGCCCCCGACGCGGGTTTTCAATCCGATCCAGACCCCGTGAACCCCAGGGACCACACTCGGGACACAGACATTCTAGCCTACAGCCGCCGCAAAAGTGCAACTTTTTTCGCCGACCGCAACATATTTACAACGAAAGTCATCAGAAAACAACAGCTAGCTACTGACAGCGCCGGCGCCGCATCGCCACGACCTCCCCGGGGCCAGAAATGTCCGGAAACCAACACCCTGTCGTCCCTCGCCATGGAGCAGCGTTCATGACCAGCGCCAACACCGGGCCCTCCCCTCTCGAGACACGTGCATCGATCCGCGACGCCGCCATCGCGCTGGCGACCCAGGCGCGGCGCGAGCTGCTGATCTTCGGCCCCCACCTCGAGCCCGATCTCTACGACCAGCCAGCCTTGCTCGAAGCGATACGACGACTCGCGCTCGAACGCCCCGACCTCCCGGTGCGCATCCTGGTCAACGAGACCCGCGACGCGCTCCAGCAGGGGCATCGCCTGATCGAACTGGCACGTCGCCTCACCTCACGGATCGCCATCCGGCGCAGCGGGGATGACGACCGCACGCGTACCGACGCCTTTCTCGTCGTCGATGCCCGGGGCTATGTCCATCGGCACCGCGCCGACGGCCAGCGCGCGACCGCGGCCGCCGCCGACACCCCCGAGGCACGACGACTCCGCGAGAGCTTCATGCAGATGTGGGAGCGCAGCGACAGCGACCGCGAGATCGACCGGCTGTATCTATAGAGGTGGGATCAGGCCGTCGCACACACCGCCGCAGGCGGATCGAGCTCGTCGACGAAGCAGGGGCGCGCAATCCCGTAGCCCTGGACGTAGTCGACCCCGAGTTCGCGCAGCAGCGCCAGGATCTCCTGGTTCTCGACGTACTCGGCGATGGTCTCCTTGCCCATAAAGTGCGCGATCTCGTTGAACGACTTGACGATCGCCCGGTCGTGCGGGTTGCTGAGGATATCCTTGACGAAGGAGCCGTCGATCTTGACGAAGTCGACCGGCAACTGCTTGAGATAACCGTAGGAGGACATCCCCGAGCCGAAGTCGTCGAGCGAGATCGGACAGCCCATCGACTGGAGCGACTCGAGCAGCCGCACCGCCTGATCGAGATGGACGATGGCTGCGGTCTCGGTGACCTCGAAGCCGACCAGTCCCGGCGCCACCTGCCAACGCGCGAAGGCCCCACGGATGAAGGCGTCGAGCCCGGGATCGCTCAGCGACTGACCGGAGAGGTTGATCGCCACGCCGCCGTAGGCGCGCGCCAGCTCGGGGTTGTCGTGCAACCAGCGCAGCGTCTCCTCGATCACCTGACGGTCGACCTCGTGCATCAGGTTCATCGCCTCGGCCGCGGCGATAAAGGCCGCCAGCGGTAGCGGGGCATCGTCGGCGTCATAGACGCTGAGCAACACCTCGCCATGATGAAAGGCACCGTGCTCAGGCCCTTCCCCCACCGTCGCGATCGGTTGCAACCGCAACCGCTTGCGGCCCGACTTGATCGCCTCCTCGGCCTGGGCCCAGCCACGCATGCGCTCGAGCTGCGCGGCGACCTGGACATCGTCCTCGGCATAGCACACCACCCGACCACCGCCGCTGTGCTGGGCGGCGAGACAGGCGACATTGGCCGCGGAGAGCACCCCTTCCGGGCTCTCCGACGCAGCATCGACCAGAGCCACCCCGAGGCTCACCGAGACCTGCAGGACCCGTCCCAGCCAGGTGAGCGAGACCGCCTCGAGCGCCTCGCGTATCCGCTCGGCGCTGGCCTGCGCCGCCTCGACACCTTCGGCCGGCGCGATCAACGCGAAGCGGTTCCAGCCGAGATAGGCCAGACAGGGGGCATCGGGCAGCAGCGCCCGCAGCCGCTCGGCCATCAGCGCCAGCAGCCGCTCGCCGGCGGCATAGCCGTGGGCTGCGGTCAGCAGATCGAAGCGATCGAGTTCGAGAAAACCGAGCAGATGCGGACAGGGCGCGGCAGTGCGGCTCAGCAGCCCGGTGAGCACCCCGACCAGACAACGCTGGCCGGGCAGCCCGGTCAGCGAGTCCTCCACGGTCTGCGCGCGCACCTGCTCGCCGAGCTCGCTCAGGGTCGCCTCGGTGGCGCGCTGCATCAGCGGTTGGCGCGGCGGCGCCTCGACCCGCGCCCGCGACTCGGCCAGGGCGGCGGCCAGACGCTCGGGGGTGAAGGTGCGGACACGCCGACCCATCGGATCGCTCAGCGCCAGACGACGCCCGTCCTCGCTGCGCCAGATCAGCCGGTAGGCGCGCTCGCCACCCTGCTCGGTCAGCCACACCACGGAGCCCAGGGCAAGCTGCTCGATCCGCTCACGGGCCGCCTGCCAGTCGGCCTCGGACACCCCGCTCGGGGGCTCCTGAAGCGCCGCCTCGGCCTCTTCCGGCGGATCGATGGCGAACACCACCCAGTCCTCGCGATCGAGCGCCCCGCGCGCGGCCCGACGCAGCACCTGCTCGACCCGCTCGACCAGCGACTCGGCCCCGAACGGATCGTGACCGATATAGATCAACCCCTCGTACAGGGTCGCCACCAACGCCTGGATGTCCTCGACCTCGGTCTCGCCACGACTGGCGCGGTGCAGTGTCCACAGCGGCATCCAGTAATGACGCCAGCGCGCGCCGTCGATCCCGGCATAGTTGCAGACCGACTCGAGCAGCATCCGCCAGCCGGCATCGAGCAGGGTCGGCAACAGCGGATGCACCGGCTCACCGCCGAAGCTGGACTGCAGACGCTGGCGCACCCGCTCATGGGCGCGCCGCTCGCACTCGCGCGCCTCGTTGGCGCCGACCCAGCGCGAGACATTGGCGCGATAACGCGACCCGACACGCTCGCGCAGTGACTGCAGGCCGGAAGAGATGGCGCGCAGGGTGTCGAGATCACCGGCGTCGGTGATCACCAGACGATGGACGAACTCCTCGAGTTCGCCGCTCAAGGCACGGTCATCGGACTCGCCGTTGATCAGGAAGGAGGAGAGCTGCTCGAGCTGATCCATCAGCCCGACCAGCGGGTGGGTGTCATGCTCGCCCGGTCGGCCGGGGTCACTGACCGCCATCGCCAGGAAGTGGATCGACAACCGCCGGATCAACGCCTTGATGCCCTGGGGGGCGTGCGGGTCGTCGAGGATCTGCGAGAGCATCTGGTCGGTCACCTCGACCCGCTCGCGCACCCTCGGTGCACGCAGACGCCCCGGATCGCCGGTCCCAGTCGTGCGCGCGGCCAGCAATCGCGCCATGGCGTCGAGGTCGGCTCCGGCCTCGCCATCCACGCCCCCCGTCTGCAACCGGGTCAGCAACTCGCCGAGGCCGAGTCCCGCGGACCTGGCTCGCGCCGGCGCCCCGGTCGCATCCGCCTGCCCTTCTGGCCTCGGCAGCGGCGAGGCGACAGACGATGGCGCAGCCTCCCGCTCTCGAGGGGGTGACCGCAATGGCGTCGGCGCGCACGCCGGCAGCCCGTGCTCGCGCCACAGCTGCAACAGCTCGCGATAGAAGGCGCCGAGGTTCCCCACCAGCGGCGTGGCGGCGAGCCGCAGGGCGCGTCCGAGCAGCTCGTCCTCCAGCCCGCCACGACGCAGCGCGCCGGCCAGGGCCTCGACCAACGGCTCCGGCTCCAGCGCGACCTGGGCGTCGCCGAAGACCCCGACGAGATGCCCGCGCAATGATCGCAGCACCTCGGCAAGCTCCTGCTCGAGTCGGTTGACCAGCTCGGAGCGCGCCAGCCACAACTCGAACTCATGTGGTTCGACCAGCGACAGCGCGGCCTGCCCGGGCGCCTCATCGGTGGAGTCGGACAACCGCTGCGTCGGCGCGAAGATCAAGCCATCGAGCACCTCGTCGGTCAGACCCCGCGCCAGGCTCCCGGCCTGGATGGTACGACCGAGCTGGCCGAGCTCACCGACGAAACGGGCGCGCTGGGCATCGTTCGCGGCACGCTCCGCGTGCATCCACAGCGCATCGATCAGGGTCTCGAGCAAGGCATCGAACAACGGCGGCAACCGCGCGCGACCGACCTGCTCGAGCAGCCCTCGCGCCCGCGCCGCACCGTTCGCCTCGGCGCCACGTCGTGGCGACGCACTCAAGCCGGCGAGAAAACGCTCCAGATGCATCTGGCCATTGGCGGCGAAGTGGATGAAACGCGCGCCCAGCCCGTGCTCGGCCCGATGCACCAGCACCACCACCGCCTGCAGGGTGCGTTGCCGGCCATCGAGCGCCACCCTGAAGCGGACCTCGCAACGCTCGCCGGCGCCGACACGCAGCTCGGCCTCGTGCTCGCCCATGTCGAGCAACGCGCCTCCGCTGCAGAGATTACGGACCCGGCAGGCGAGCCGGGGCTGATGAGGGGCACGGAGCTCGGCGGGGAGATCGACCGGGGTGCGGCGCTGACGCCGACGCTCCGACACCTTTGCGCCCTCAACCCCGGACATCGGCCACCTCGCCGAGCGACGGCCCGGGACACCCGGGGGCGAGCCGCCCCGCATCGACCGAGACGTCCCCACCAACACTGATTTCAATCATGCAACACCACACAAGCAAAGACGCGAGACGCCCCCGACCGCGGCGGTCGCTGACCGCAACCTCCCTGACTCGGCGTTCCTCGTGACTCTCCTCGCGCATCATCCAGGCTATTCCCTGCGGGGTCAGAGCGGTGAACTCCATTGGTACCCGACCCGATGTGCGCTAGTTTGCGCCTTTGTGACGGTCGGTGCCAGCTCCCGCCCCACCGCGTGCGCGCGCCTCCCGAGGACTCAGCCGCCGGACCGCCACCAGTGCGCCACGCCCTGTTCGAGCACGGATCGCCCGCCCTCGATCAGCCGCTCGAGCGGGGCCTTGCGCTCGCGCCAGCGCAGCCCCAACAGGGTGTGGCTGTCGCGCGCGGCGAGCAGATAGTCGTCGCTGGTCTGGATGGCGTCGACCAGGCCCAGTTCGACGGCGCGCGCGCCGTGCCAGTACTCGCCGGTGGCGACCCGATCGAGGTCGAGCGCGGGGCGGTAGTCGGCGACGAAACGCTTGAACAGCGCATGGGTCTCCTCGAGCTGCTCGCGCAGCTTGCGCCGTCCCTCCTCGGTGTTCTCGCCGAACAGGGTCAGGGTGCGCTTGTGCTCGCCGGCGGTGTGCAGCTCGAAGTCGACCCCGTGGCGCTCGAGCAGACGGTGGAAGTTGGGGATTTCGGCGAGTACCCCGATCGAGCCGATCACCGCGAAGGGCGCGGCGATGATGCGATCGGCGACACAGGCCATCAGGTAACCGCCACTGGCCGCGACCTTGTCGACCGCCACCGTCAGGCGGATGCCGCGCTCGCGCAGCCGCGCCAGCTGCGAGGCGGCCAGGCCGTGCTCGGTGACCATGCCACCGGCATTGTCGAGGCGTACCAGCACCTCGTCCTCGGGCCGCGCCTCGAGCAGCAGAGCGCTGACCTGGGCGCGCAGCGCGGCGGCCGCGCTGGCGCGGATATCCCCCTTGAAGTCGATCACGAACAGTCGGGGGCGGGTCGCGACCTCCTGGGCACGCGCCTTGTCGCGCTTGCGCTCGGCCTTGCGGTACGCGCGCAGCGCCTTGCCCGCGAGGGTCGCCTCACGCAGCCGCGCGGCCTGCTCGCGCAGCCGCGCCCCGAGATCGACGACCTCGAGCCGCACCGGGGAGGACGCACCTCCGGCACCGCGGGCACGCGCCAGGATCAGCAGCAGCGCGGCAAACGCCAGCAGCAGCGTCAGGGTCTTGGCGAGAAACAATCCGTAGTCGAACAACAACTCCATCAATGGCGGCATCGCGGGGGATCCTCGGGCAACGGGCGACAGGACATCAGACCGCGATCGGCGCGCGGATCACCGGGTGCGGGTCATAGCCCTCGATGACCACGTCCTCATAGCGGTAGTCGAACAGGCTCGGCGCCCGCTGCAGCCGCAACCGCGGCAGCGCCCGGGGCTCGCGCGCGAGCTGGGCATGGACGATGTCGTCGGTGAGGTGATTGCGGTAGAGATGCAGGTCGCCGAAGGTGTGGATGAACTCGCCGGGCTCGAGATCGCATTGCTGGGCGATCATCGCCGTGAGCAGGGCGTAGCTGGCGATGTTGAAGGGCACGCCGAGGAAGAGATCGGCGCTGCGCTGGTAGAGCTGGCAGGACAGCCGTCCGCCGGCCACCTGGAACTGGAACAGACAGTGACAGGGGGCGAGCGCCATGCGCCCGGCGGCGACGTTGTCCTGCGGCCCGAGACCCTCGTCGGGAAGGTCGGCCGGGTTCCAGGCGCTGACCACCAACCGACGCGAGTGCGGACGCTCGCGGATCGCCTCGAGCAGCTCGGCGAGCTGATCGATGCGACGCCCGTCGGGCGCCGGCCAGCTGCGCCACTGGGCACCGTAGACCGGCCCCAGGTTGCCGTCAGGCGCGGCCCACTCGTCCCAGATACTGACCCCGTGGCGCTGCAGGTCGGCGGCATTGGTCGAGCCCGAGAGGAACCACAGCAGCTCGTGGACCACGCTCTTGAGGTGGACACGCTTGGTGGTGAGCAGTGGGAAGCCCGCGGCGAGATCGAAGCGCACCTGACGCCCGAACACCGAGCGGGTCCCGACCCCGGTACGGTCGTCGCGATCGTGACCGTTGTCGATCACGTCGCGCAGCAAATCAAGATAGACGCGCATCGCTCAGCCCACCGGACCGAGCAGCAGCGAGCGCCCGTCCATGCGCGGGTCGGGATCGAGTCCCATCAGCGCCAGCACCGTCGGCGCAAGATCCTTGAGTGCGCCACTGAGCGACAACCGCCAGGGCTGCTCGTCGATCACCAGGCAGGGCACCGGATAGGTGGTGTGCTGGGTGTGCGGCGCGCCGGTGACCGGGTCGACCATCTCGTCGCAGTTACCGTGATCGGCGGTGAGGATCACCGAGTAGCCGGCGGCGACGGCGGCGTCGAGCACCCGCCCGACCTCGCGGTCCAGGGTCTCGACGGCGCGGATCACCGACTCGCGCACCGCGGTATGGCCGACCATGTCGCCGTTGGCGAAGTTGGCGACGACGAAGGGAAAGGCGCGCCGCCCGAGCACCTCGACCAGGGTGTCGGCGACCTCGGGAGCGCTCATCTCCGGCTGCAGGTCGTAGGTGGCGACCTTGGGCGAGGGGATCAGCACCCGCTCCTCACCCGGCAGCGGCTCGTTCTCGCCGCCGTTGAAGAAGAAGGTGACATGGGCGTACTTCTCGGTCTCGGCACAGTGGAACTGCGCCAGCCCGGCCTCGGCGAGCACCCCGCCGAGGGTGGTGCGCGGCGCGTCGCTGGCAAAGGCCGCGGGCAGGCCGTACTTGGGGTCGTATTCCATCATCCCGGTGACCCGCACGCCGGTCACCCCGCGGCGGTCGAATGCGGCGAACGCGGGATCGGCAAAGGCGGCGACCAGCTGGCGCGGGCGGTCCTTGCGGAAGTTGAAGTGGATCACCTGATCACCGTCGCGGATCGGCTCGGCGCCCTCGAGCACCGTCGGCACGATGAACTCGTCGTCCTCGCCGGCCTCATAGGCCGCGGCGATCGCCGCGCGCGCGTCGGCCGCGCGCCGCCCCTCGCCGTCGACCATGGCGCGCCAGGCCTGCTCGGTGCGCTCCCAGCGGTTATCGCGATCCATCGCATAGAAGCGACCGCTGACCGTGGCGATCTGACCGCCGGCCTCGCGCAACGCCGGCTCGAAGGCATCGAGATAGCCGAGCACCGAGCGCGGCGGGGTATCGCGCCCATCGGCGAACAGATGCACCTGGGCGCGCGCGCCCTGACGGCGGCACAGTTCGATCAGCGCCGCGAGGTGGTTGACGTGACTGTGCACGCCGCCGTCGGAGACCAGTCCCATCAGCTGCACCGGCCGCTCGGCCGCGGCCGCGGCGCGCGCCGCGGCGATCAGCGTGGCGTTGTCGTAGAAGCTGCCGTCGGCGACGGCGTCGTCGATCAGCACCAGGTCCTGACGCACCACACAGCCCGAGCCGATCGACATGTGACCGACCTCGGAGTTGCCCATCTGCCCGTCGGGCAGCCCTACCGCCTGCCCCGAGGCCATCAGCGTGGTGTGCGGATGGCTGGAGAAGTAGCGATCGAGGTTGGGGGTGTCGGCGATCGCGACCGCGTTGTTGGCCTTGGCCGGGTTGACGCCGAAGCCGTCCAGGATGATCAGGATCACCGGACGACGGGGCAGTTGCTGCATGGGGTCGCTCATCGCTCTCTCCTCGGAACACGGTCGGGTTCGTGGGGACGCGGCACCGGGATGGGTCCACACGACTGGAAAACCGTCTAGTTTAACCGCTGACGGTCGTCGATCGCCCGTCGCGCCCCGATTCCGGACCTCCATGCCCCCTTTTGCACAGAGATGGACGCATCGATGACGATCATCAAGAAACCTTAAGGTGACAGGTTTATGATCGGCGCAAGAATCCGGCCCCGATCGGTCCGGCCGGGATGCAGCACCACCGCCACGACAACAGACCGCCCGGCACGGGCCCGGAGGAGAGCACACTATGAACACCGATCGCATCATCGCCTTCGTCATGGCCGGCGGCCAGGGCTCGCGCCTGCAGCCGCTCACCGCCGCCCGCTCCAAACCCTCGGTGCCCTTCGGCTCGCGCTATCGCATCGTCGACTTCGTGCTCAGCAACCTGGTCAACTCGCAGATCCAGACCATCTATCTGCTGGTGCAGTACAAGTCGCAGTCGCTCATCGAGCACGTGCGCAAGGCCTGGACCATCTCGCCGCTGCTGCAGAGCCAGTTCGTCACCGTGGTGCCGCCGCAGATGCTCTCCGGGCAGCACTGGTTCCAGGGCACCGCCGACGCGGTCAACCAGAACATCAACCTGATCGAGGAACACCGCCCCGACCGGGTCGCGGTATTCGGCGCCGATCACATCTATCGCATGGACGTGCGCCAGATGCTCGCCTTCCATCGCGAGCGCCAGGCCGACGTCACCATCGCCGCGCTGCCGGTGCCGCTGGCCGAGGCCGCGAGCTTCGGCGTCATCGCCGCCGATCCCGAGGGACGCATCCAGGGCTTCGAGGAGAAACCGGCCTCCCCCACCCCGATGCCCCACGACCCGGCGATGGCCTTCGCCTCGATGGGCAACTACATCTTCGACACCGAGGTGCTGCTCGAGGCGCTCAAGGCCTGTCGCGACGCCGGCGAGACCGATTTCGGCCAGCACGTGCTGCCGCGTCTGCTGCGTACCCACAGGCTCTACGCCTACGACTTCTCGACCAACCGCATCCCCGGCATCCAACCCTACGAGGACCAGGTCTACTGGCGCGACGTCGGCACCATCGACGCCTACTTCGACGCCCACAAGGACGTGCTCGGCGCCGATCCCGCCTTCGACATGTTCAACCCCGAGTGGCCGATCTTCTCCAGCAACTACCAGGGCCCGGTGGCCAAGCTGCTCGGCGGCGAGGTGCGCAACACCCTGCTCGGCGCGGCCACGGTGATCCACGAGGGGGCGCGGGTGCGCGACTCGATCATCCGTCGCGAGACGGTGATCGAGGAGGACGTCGAGCTCGACAACTGCGTGATCATGGACTACGTGCGCATCGGGCGCGGCGCCCGGCTGCGCAACGTCATCGTCGATCGTCACAACATGATCGAGCCGGGCGACAGCATCGGCTTCGACCGCGACCGCGACGCCGCACGCTTCCAGATCAGCCCCGGCGGGGTGACGGTGGTGCCGATGGGACAGCTGAGCTACTACGCCCGCGACGTGCGCGACGCCAACTCGCGCGGACGCTACTCGGAGTGATCAACGGCTGCGGATACGCGGATCGAGGGCGAGATAGAGCAGGTCGGTGAGGGTGTTGACGACGAGATAGGCGAGCGCGATCACCAGCACCGCGCCCTGCACCAGCGGGTAGTCGCGCGCCTGGATCGACTCCACCACCAGGCTGCCGAGCCCCGGCCAGGCGAACACCGTCTCGGTGATCACCGCACCGCCGAGCAGCGCGCCGAACTGCAGCCCGAGCAGGGTGAGCACCGGCAGCCAGGCGTTGCGCAGGGCGTGGCGCCACAACACCCGCACCGGTCCCGCGCCCTTGGCGCGGGCGGTACGCACATAGTCCTCGCCGAGCACCTCGAGCAGGCTCGACCGCACCATCCGCGCCAGCACCGCCGCCAGCCCGGTGCCCAGGGTCAGCGCCGGGAGCAGCAGCGACAGCGGCCCGTCGCGCCCGCTCACCGGCGTCCACCCGAGCCACAGCGAGCAGACCAGGATCAGCAGCGGCCCGAGCCAGAAGTTGGGGATCGCCGCGCCGAGCATGGAGAAGCCCATCGCGACGCGATCGATCCATCCCCCCTGATGCAGCGCCGCCAACACCCCGAGCGGCAGCGCCACCACCACCGCCAGGGCGAGCGCGGCCACGGCCAGCTCCAGGGTCGGCCCGGCGCGCTCGGCGAGCAGCGCCGTCACCGCCCGACCGCTGTGCAGCGAGGCCCCGAGATCGAGCCGCGCGAGCCCGCCGAGATAGTCCAGGTACTGCGTCCACAGCGGCCGATCGAGCCCCAGCGCGGCGCGCAGCTCGGCCTGGTCGACGGCGCGCGCGCCCTCCCCCAGCATCGCCGCCACCGGATCGCCCGGCACCAGATGGATGAGCAGGAACACCAGGGTGCAGACCCCGAGCAGGCTCGCCGCCGCCTCGCCGAGACGCCCGAGCAGCGCGCCCATCTCAGCCGCGGATCTCCACCGGGGTACCGACCGGGGTCTGATCGAAGAGCGCGATCAGCGCCGCGTCGTGCATGCGGATGCAGCCGTGCGAGCGCGGCTCGCCGAGCGGCTCGCTCGGCGGGGTGCCGTGGATGTAGATATAGCGGCGCAGGGTGTCGACCTCGCCGCCGCGGTTGCGCCCCGGCTCGCAGCCGGTGAGCCAGAGGATGCGGGTGGTGATCCAGTCGCGCCCGGGGTGGGCGGCGCGCAGCGCCGCGTCGCAGATCTCGCCGGTGGGTCGGCGGCCCCGGAACACCGTCCCCGGCGCGCAGCCATCGCCGATGCGTGCGCGCACCCGGTGCAGCCCGCGCGGGGTGCAACCGCTGCCGTTGCGCTCACCGACCCCGTTGCGCCCGGTCGAGACCGGGTAGCGGGCTAGCACGCGCGTGCCGGCCGACAGGGTCAGGGTCTGGGTAGGGACATCGATCAGGATACGGCGCTCGCTCATCACTCCTCCTCTGCTGCGACCGGGACGCGCACGACCTGCGCCAGCCCATCATAGTTGCCGTCGCCGGCCGGTCGATAGCCGCGAATGGTCGCGCGCTGCGCCGCCACCTGATCCTCGTACCACAACGGCACCAACGCCAGCTCGGCATGGACGATCGCCTGCAGCGCGGCATAGGGCGCGCGCGCGGCGGCAAGCGAGGGCGCGCGCGCCGCGGTCGCAATCAGCCGGTCGACCGAGGCGTTGCGATAGCGCCCCCGATTGGCGCCCCCCGGCGGCAGCGATTCGGAGTGCAGCGCGTAGCGGAAGATGTCGGGGCTCTGCACCCCCACCCAGGTCAGCGCATAGAGGCTGAAGCGCCCGGCCTTGACGTCGCCGAAGAAGGTCCCCCAGTCGTGCCCCTGCACCGCCAGCGCGATCCCGGCCGCGGCGAGCTGCGCCTGCAGCGCCCCGGCCAGGCGCAGCCGGAAGGGATCGCTCGAGGTCTTCAGGGTCAGGCGCAACGGGTTCCCGGGGCCGAACCCGGCGCCCGCGAGCAACGCTCGGGCGCGCTCGGGGTCATGAGGCCAGGGCGCGAGATCGCCCCGCCCCGCCCAGTGCTCGGGCGGCAGGATCGACTCGGCGAGTCGCGCGCGACCACCGAGCAGGGTGTCGATCAGCAGGGGGCGGTCGATCGCCTGGGCGATGGCGCGACGCACCGCCAGGGAGCCGGTGCGCGGGTCTTCGAGATTGAAGCCGAGATAGGAGAGGTTGGCGCCGGGCACGGCGCGCACCGCGATGCCCGGCGCGCGCGCCAGATGATCGACCAGCTCGGGCGGCAGGTCGCCCTGCAACAGATCGACCTCGCCGCGCAACAGCTTCATCACCCGCACGCTGGGGTCGCGTACCGTCACCAGCGCGATCCGCTGACCGTCGGCGCGTCGTTCGAGCAGCAGCGCGTCGGGGCCGGGTCGCTCGACCAGACGCAGCGGTCCGCTGCCGATCGGCGCGGTGACGAAGGGGTGGTCGCGGGCGATCGCCGCCGCCGGCAGCACCGCGAGCACCAGCCGACTCGGCAGCGCCGTGTCGGGCGCGTGCAGCGCCAGCTCCAGGGTGTCGTCGTCGCGCGCGCGCAGCGCCGCGATCCCGGCGAGCGCGGCGCGGTGCGGCGAGCGCGAGCCCGGCGCGCGGATCGAGGCCAGGGTGGCGACGACATCGTGCGCGGTGAGCCGGCTGCCGTCGCTGAACAGACGCCCCTGCTCGCCGAGCCGAAAGCGGTAACGGGTCGCCCCCAGCTGCTCCCAGCGCGCCAGCCCGGGCACCGGCCGGGCGGCCGCGTCGAGCCGTACCAGGGTGCGATATAGCAGCCGGTTGACCCGCTCGGAGGTGGCGTCGGTGGCCAGACGGGGATCGAGGTTGCGCGGCGGGCGCGCCACCGCGAAGCGGATCACCGCGTCCTCGCGCGCCCCCCGGGCGCAGCCGCCGAGCACGGCGGCGGCGCCGAGCGCGAGCGACCGCGCGCCGCTCACCAGTCGCGGTAGGGGTGACGGGCGAGGCGCGCGTTGAAGTAGCGCGGGTCGTCGCTGACCTCCTCGCCGAGCCAGTCGGGGCGGACGAAGACGGCCCGTTCGTCCTCGAGTTCGAGCTCGGCGAGCACCAGTCCGGCGTTGGCCCCGGCGAACTCGTCGACCTCCCACACCCGGCCCGCGACCGTCACCAGATGACGCACCTTCTCGACCAGCGCGGTGCAGGCCAGATCGCGCAGCATCGCCTCGGCGTCGGCCACCGGGACGGGGTACTCGTACTCGGCGCGGGCGATGCCGCGGCTCGCCCCCTTGAGGGTGAGGAAGGCCTGCTCGCCGGCGATCCGCACCCGCAGCGTCAACCCCGGCTCGGCCACCAGATAGCCCTGCACCATGCGGGTGCTGCGGCTGACCGCCTCGCGCCAGCCGGCGTCGCGCACCAGGAACTTGCGTTCGATCTCGATTGCCATGACTGACCTCCAGGATGCACGGCGGGCAATGCCCGCCGCGTCCGTTCAGGCGCGCTCGAACAGCGCCATCGACTCCACGTGCCCGGTGTGCGGGAACATGTCCATCACCCCGGCGGCACGCAGCCGATAGCCGAGCCCGTTGACCAGGCGATCGGCGTCGCGCGCCAGGGTCGAGGGGTAGCAGGAGACATAGACGATACGCTCGGCACCGAGCCGCGGCAGCCAGTCGAGCACCTGCAGCGCACCGCTGCGCGGCGGGTCGAGCAGCACCTTGCCGAAGCGCTCGCGCATCCACGGCTCGAGTTCCAGCTCGCCGTAGAGGTCGGCGGTGTGGAAGCGGGTGTTGTCGATGCCGTTGCGCGCGGCATTGCGCTCGGCGCGCGCCACCAGCCCGGCGTCACCCTCGACCCCGACCACGCTGGCGGCCTGGCGCGCCAGCGGCAGGGTGAAGTTGCCGAGCCCGCAGAACAGGTCGAGCACGGTCTCGTCGGGCTGGACGTCGAGCAGACCGAGCGCCTGGTCGATCATCGCGCGGTTGAGTTCGAGGTTGACCTGGGTGAAGTCGTTGGGCAGGAACTCCAGGGTCAGGCCGTGACGCGGCAGGCTGTAGGACAGGTCGATCTCGTGCCCGGGCAGCGGGCGCACCGTCTCCGGGCCGCCCTCCTGGAGATAGATGTGGTAGCCCTCGCGCTCGCCGAGCGCGCGCAGCACCTCCAGGTCGGCGTCGGTCGGGGTCTGCAGCACGCGGAACACCAGCACGCACGACCTGTCGCCGACGGCGACCTCGATCTGCGGCACCTGGTCGCGGATGCTCAGCGCGTCGATCGCCGCGCCGATCTCCACCAGCCGCTCGCCGACGGCCGGATGCAGCACCGGACAGCGTTCGAGATCGGCGAGGAAGGCGTTGCCGCGCTCGCGGAAGCCGACCAGGGTGCGTCCCTTCTTCTCCACCCGGCGCACCCCGAGCCGGGCCTTGCGCCGGTAGCCCCAATGATCGGCCACCAGGGGATCGAGCCAACGCTCGGGCTCGACCTTGCCGATGCGGGTGAAGACGTCGGCGAGACTGGCCTGCTTGGCGCGGATCTGCGCCGCCGTGTCCTGGTGCTGCAGCGAGCAGCCGCCGCACACCCCGAAGTGCGCGCAGCGCGGCTCGACCCGCTCGGGCGAGGCGTGCAGCACCTCGACCACCCGGCCCTCGTCGTAGCGACGCTGCACCCGGGTGTACTGGAAGCGGACGCGCTCGCCGGGCAGGGCGCCGTCGACGAACACGGCCTTGCCGTCGAGGTGGGCGAGGCCCCGACCCTCGTGGGTCAGGCTCTCGATCTCGACCTCGACCGGGTCCTGGGGGAGCGGCTTGCGTTTTCTTCTCGACACGGACTTGGATACTCGTTCGTTTATGGATGATTTGGGTTCAGGCCGGGAACACCCCGGTCGACAGATAGCGGTCGCCGCGGTCGCAGATGATCGCCACGATCACCGCGTCCTCGACCTCGGCGGAGAGACGCAGCGCCGCGGCCACCGCACCGCCCGAGGAGACGCCGGCGAAGATGCCCTCGCGCGCGGCCAGCGCGCGCATCGTCTCCTCGGCCTCTTGCTGGGTGACGTCGATGATGCGATCGACCCCGGCCGGATCGTAGACCTTGGGCAGATAGGCTGCGGGCCAGCGGCGGATGCCGGGGATGCTCGCCCCCTCGGCCGGCTGCACGCCGACGACCTGCACCGCCGGGTTCTGCGCCTTGAGATAGCGCCCGGTGCCCATGATGGTGCCGGTGGTGCCCATCGAGCTGACGAAGTGGGTCACCCGCCCCTCGGTGTCGCGCCAGATCTCGGGGCCGGTGCCGAGGGTGTGCGCCTCGGGGTTGTCGGGGTTGGAGAACTGGTCGAGACGCACGCCCTCGCCGCGCGCCTCCATCTCCAGGGCGAGATCGATGGCCGCTTCCATGCCACCGGTGGCGGGGGTGAGGATGATCTCGGCGCCATAGCTGCGCATCGCCCCGCGGCGCTCGGCGCTCATGTTCTCGGGCATGATCAGCACCATGCGATAGCCGCGGATGGCCGCCGCCAGCGCCAGCGCGATGCCGGTGTTGCCGCTGGTGGCCTCGATCAGGGTGTCGCCGGGGCGGATGGTGCCGCGCTCCTCGGCGCGACGGATCATGTTGAGCGCGGGACGGTCCTTGACCGAGCCGGCGGGGTTGTTGCCCTCGAGCTTGGCGAGGATCAGGTTGGAGGTCTCGCCGGGCAGACGCTGCAGACGCACCAGCGGCGTGTTGCCGACGAAGTCTTCGATGGTCGGATAGGACATGTTCTCGTTACCGTGACCGATGGGCGGGATGGGTTCGAACCGGCGCAGGCCCGACGCGCAGGCGGCGCATTGTGCCAGATCGCGGGCGCCCGGACAGGTGCCCGGCGCCGCGGAGCGGACCCCCTGGTTCGAGTTCAACTTACGCCAACCCGGAGTCGCGCACCACCGAGCACGGCTCAGCGCCCCTTCGCCGGACTCGACTGGACGTAATAGCTCAGCTTGTCGGAGAGGTTGAGATACTCGATGATGTCCTCGGTGAGCTCGGACTGGTGCAGACTCTCGCGGATCGCGCCCTCCTCCTCCGAGAGATCGAGGATCAGCGCCTGATCGCTGGGGATCTCGGGTGAGTAGACCAGCACGTTGGGCCTGAGCAGGTCGTCGGGGTTGATCGAGATCACCACCGCGACGCGCTCGTCCTCGAGCCGCACCACGGTGCCCGGGGGATAGACCCCGAGATTGGTGATCAGGGTGGTCAGCACCCGCGGGTCGTAACGCGCGCGGTCCTTGGTGTACATGCTCGAGACGGCCTGGTGCGGCGACAGTCCGCGTCCGCTATAGGTACCGTTGCAGAGGTTGTCGTAGCGATTGACCACGCTGACGATGCGGGTCAGCGCGCCGAGCGCCTTGCCGCTCAGCCCGTCCGGGTAGCCGCTGCCGTCGAGGTGCTCGTGGTGCTGGCCGATGACCTCGATCACCGCATCGGGCAGGGTGCCGATGGCCTGGGCGATCTCCACCCCGTAGCGCGGGTGCTGCTCGTAGAGGGCGCGTTCCGGCTTGTTCCAGTCGCCCTTTTTGTGCAGGATCTGTGAAGGGATGCGCTGCAGCCCGAGGTCGTGGAAGAGCGCGCCGAGCCCGAGCAGGCGCAGGTTCTCGCGATCGAGCTTGAGCTTGCGCCCGAGCACCAGCGCCAGCGCCATGACGTTGATGGCGTGATGATAGGTGTTCTCGTCCTGGCTCTTGAGGTTGACCAGCTGCACCGTGGCCTCGTGATCGGCGGTCAGGTCCTCGACCATCTGCGAGACCAGCGTGTCGGCCTCCTCGGCCGCCTGCGCCGGGGCCGAGCGCAGGTGCGACATCAGCTTGCGCGCCAGCACCACCGACTGGCGGTAGCGCTTGGCGCAGAGGTTGAGCCGCTTGCGCCGCTCCTTGAGCACGCGGATGCGCGCGTTCTTCTCCTCCCACAGGGAGGCCTCGAGATCGGCGCGCAGTTGATCGCGTACCTCGGCGTCACCGTCGCCCTCGGGCTCGTCGTCCGCCGGCAGGTCCTCCGGCTCCGGGTCGCTGCGCGCCAGATCGACCCGCACCCGCCCGAGATCGAGCTGCATCAGCGTCTCGAGCTGCTTGCGGGTGCGGATCTTGAAACTGCTGGTGAAGAAGGGGTGCGCCATCCAGGGCAGATCGAGATGCACGAACATCCCGATCCGCAGCCTGGGTTTGTGTTGTGTGTTATCGCTCACGGCGCAACCTGCATTGACCGACACTGGACCCGACACTCGAACCGGCCCGCTCGCGTCACGCCGACTCACCGACGATCTCGTGTCGCGCACGGCACCGACACCACACAGCGCGCCACACCTGCGCCGGTCTCCGGCGTGGCCGTAAGCTAGCGACCGGGACCCGGGCGGTCAACACAGGGCCCAGGCGCGCCACCGACGGTTGACGCCCCCGCTTGATTATCATCGGGGCGACTTGTAGCTTGCCCCGAACGCGCGCCCCGGGACGGCGCGCCCCACTCTTTCCGACCCGCTGAGATCGACGTGACAGACTATAAACAGACGCTCAATCTTCCCAAGACCGGCTTCGCGATGAAGGCCAACCTGGCGCAGCGCGAGCCCGAGATGCTCAAACGCTGGGAATCGATGGATCTCTACGCGCGTATCCGCGAGGCCCGCGCCGGCGCCGAGCGCTTCGTGCTGCACGACGGCCCGCCCTACGCCAACGGCGACATCCATATCGGCCACGCGGTCAACAAGGTGCTCAAGGACATCATCGTCAAGTCGCGCACCCTGACCGGATTCGACGCCCCCTACGTGCCGGGCTGGGACTGTCACGGTCTGCCGATCGAGCTCCAGGTCGAGAAGAAGAAGGGCAAGCCGGGTCAGAAGATCAGCGCCGCCGAGTTCCGTCGCGCCTGTCGCGACTACGCCGCCCGTCAGGTCGACGGTCAGCGCACCGACTTCAAGCGTCTCGGCGTGCTCGGCGACTGGGACAACCCCTATCTCACCATGGACTACGGCTTCGAGGCCGACATCATCCGCGCGCTCGGCCGCATCATCGACAATGGGCACGTCCACAAGGGGTTCAAGCCGGTGCACTGGTGCGTCGACTGCGGCTCGGCGCTGGCCGAGGCCGAGGTCGAGTACGCCGACAAGCAGTCGATCGCCATCGACGTGCGCTTCCAGCTGGTCGACCCCGACGCCCTCGACGGTCGCTGTCACACCGCCCCCGACGGTGCCGGCGCCGGCCCGGCGGCGGTGGTGATCTGGACCACCACGCCCTGGACCCTGCCGGCCAACCAGGCCGTTGCGCTCAACGCCGAGCTCGAGTACGTGGTGGTCGAGGCCGAGCACGATGACGCCCCGGGCGGGCGCGAGCGGCTGATCGTCGCCGAGGGCCTGCTCAAGGACACCATGGATCGCTGGGGCATCGAGCGCTACCGGGTGCTCGGCTATGCCCGCGGCATCGACCTCGAGGGGCTGCGCCTGCGCCACCCCTTCTACGATCGCGAGGTGCCGGTGATCGTCGGCGAGCACGTCAGCCTCGACGCCGGTACCGGCGCGGTACACACCGCCCCCGGCCACGGTCTCGACGACTATCTCGTCGGTCAGCGCTACGGCCTGCCGGTCGACAACCCGGTCGGCGGCGACGGGCGCTTCCTGCCCGACACCGCGCTGTTCGCCGGCGAGCACGTGTTCAAGGCCAACGAGCACGTGCTCGAGGTGCTCAAGGCGCGCGGCGCACTGCTGCTCGAGACCCGCATCACCCACAGCTACCCGCACTGCTGGCGCCACAAGACGCCGATCATCTTCCGCGCCACCCCGCAGTGGTTCGTCAGCATGGAGCAGGCCGGACTGCGCGCCGCGGCACTCGGCGAGATCGCCAAGGTCGAGTGGCTGCCGGAGTGGGGTCGCAACCGCATCGAGGCGATGGTCCAGGGCCGTCCCGACTGGTGCATCTCGCGCCAGCGTACCTGGGGCGTGCCGATCCCGCTGTTCGTCCACAAGGAGACGGCGGCGCTGCACCCGCGCACCGCCGAACTGATCGAGCAGGTCGCCGAGCGCGTCGAGCGCGAGGGCATCGAGGCCTGGTTCGCGCTCGATCCGGCCGAACTCCTCGGCGCCGAGGAGGCCGCGCACTACGACAAGGTGCACGACACCCTCGACGTCTGGTTCGACTCCGGGGTGACCCACGCCTGCGTGCTCGACCGCCGCGCCGAACTCGGTCGCCCGGCCGATCTCTATCTCGAGGGTTCGGACCAGCACCGCGGCTGGTTCCAGTCCTCGCTGATGACCTCCACCGCGATCCACGGTCACGCGCCCTATCGCCAGGTGCTCACCCACGGCTTCACCGTCGACGCCAAGGGCGAGAAGATGTCGAAGTCCAAGGGCAACGTGGTCAGCCCGCAGACGGTGGTCAAGAACCTCGGTGCCGACATCATCCGGCTGTGGGTCGCGGGCACCGACTATCGCGGCGAGATGAGCGTCAGCGACGAGATCCTCAAGCGCACCGCCGACAGCTACCGGCGCATCCGCAACACCGCGCGCTTCCTGCTCGCCAACCTCAACGGTTTCGACCCGGCCGGCGACCTGATCGACCCGGCCGAGATGCTCGCCCTCGACCGCTGGGCGGTCGATCGCGCCGCGCGTCTCCAGCAGGAGATCGTCGCCGCCTACGACGACTACCAGTTCCACCTGATCTGCCAGAAGCTGCAGCAGTTCTGCGTGGTCGATCTCGGCGGCTTCTATCTCGACGTCATCAAGGACCGTCAGTACACCACCCAGGCCGACAGCCTGGCGCGACGCTCCTGTCAGAGCGCGATGTATCACATCATCGAGGCGATGGCGCGGTGGATGGCACCGATCCTGAGCTTCACCGCCGACGAGATCTGGCGCCACATCCCCGGCGAGCGCGGCGAGACCCCGTTCATCGAGCAGTGGTATGCGGGGCTGTTCACCCTCGCCGAGGACGAGCCGCTGGGCCGCGCCTTCTGGGATCAGGTGATCGCGGTACGCGCCGCCACCGGCCCGGCGCTGGAGGCCGCGCGCAAGGACGGCGCAATCGGCGCCGCCCTCGACGCCGAACTCACCCTCTACTGCGCGCCCGAGCTGCTGGCCACCCTGGAGCGGCTGGAGGATGAGCTACGCTTCGTACTGATCACCTCGGCGGTGCGGCTCGAGCCGCTCGAGCGGGCGCCCGCGGAGGCCCAGGACACCGAGCTCGAGGGGCTGCGGGTGATGGTCGCGCCGAGCAGCCACCCCAAGTGCGTGCGCTGCTGGCACCGCCGCGCCGACGTCGGCGCCGATGCCGAGCACCCGGAGCTGTGCGGACGCTGCGTCGAGAACGTCGCCGGCGCCGGCGAGACCCGCCGCTATGGCTGAGTCCGGCGCCCGTTCCTGGCTGTGGCTGTCGCTGCTGGTGCTGGTCCTCGACCAGGCCAGCAAGTGGCTGGTCTACGGTCTGCTCGATCCCTTCCAGGTGATCGCGCTGACCGAGACCCTGCACCTCACCCTGGTGTTCAACGAGGGCGCGGCCTTCAGCCTGCTCGCCGGGGCCGGCGGCTGGCAGCGCTGGCTGTTCGCGCTGATCGCCGTGGCCGTCAGCGTCGCGCTGGTGATCTGGCTGGGGCGGCTGCGCCGCGACCAGCGTTGGAGCGCCGCGGCACTGGCGCTGCTGCTCGGCGGTGCGCTCGGCAACCTGATCGACCGGGTGGTGCTCGGTCATGTGATCGACTTCGTCCAGGTCTATCTGCCCTTCCTGCCGATGGACCTGTTCAACCCCTGGCCGGCCTTCAACGTCGCCGACAGCGCGATCAGCATCGGGGTCGTCATCCTGCTGATCGTCACCCTGTTCGAGCAGCCCGAACCGCGCCACCTGGACTGACGCCGGCGTGTCCGGCAACGACCAGGGAGGGTCGTCCACCCGGGGAACAACGCCCCGGTCCTTTTTCTTCATCAGGGACCAGTGAATGCGATGAAGATTGCAATCCTGTCACGCAACCCCTCGCTCTACTCCACCCGCAGACTGGTGGAGGCGGCGCGCGCGCGCGGCCACGAGACCAAGGTGCTCGATGTGCTGCGCTGCTACATGAACATCACCTCGCACGCCCCCTCGATCCACTACAAGGGCGAGGAGCTGACCGGCTTCGACGCGGTGATCCCGCGCATCGGCGCCTCGGTGACCTTCTACGGCACCGCGGTGCTGCGCCAGTTCGAGATGATGGGCGTCTACCCGCTCAACGAGTCGGTGGCGATCACCCGCGCGCGCGACAAGCTGCGCTCGCTGCAGCTGCTCTCGCGCAAGGGCATCGGGCTGCCGATCACCGGCTTCGCCCACGCCCCGGACGACATCGCCGATCTCATCAAGATGGTCGGCGGCGCGCCGCTGGTGATCAAGCTCCTCGAGGGCACCCAGGGCATCGGCGTGGTGCTCGCCGAGACCCAGCAGGCCGCCGAGAGCGTGATCGAGGCCTTCATGGGACTCAAGGCCAACATCCTGGTGCAGGAGTACATCCGCGAGGCCAAGGGCGCCGACATCCGTTGCTTCGTCATCGGCGACAAGGTGGTGGCGGCGATGAAGCGTCAGGCCAAGGCCGGCGAGTTCCGCTCCAACCTCCATCGCGGCGGCAGCGCCTCGCTGATCCGCATCACCCCCGAGGAACGCTCCACCGCCACCCGCGCGGCGCGGATCATGGGGCTCAACGTCGCCGGCGTCGACATCCTCCGCTCCAACCACGGCCCGGTGGTGATGGAGGTCAACTCCTCGCCCGGGCTGGAAGGCATCGAGGCGGCCACCGGCAAGGACGTCGCCGACCAGGTGATCGCCTTCATCGAGAAGAACGCCGCCGCCGGCAAGACCCGCACCCGTGGGCAGGGCTGAGCAGCGCTCATGACCGAGCCAGTGCGTATCGCCGGGCACGAGATCTCGCCGGGCGAGCGCACCCGCATCGACCTCACCCTGCCCAACCTCTACACCCAGACCCCGGTGGCGATGCCGGTGCACGTGCTGCGCGGGCGGCGCGACGGCCCGCGGCTGTTCATCACCGCGGCGATCCACGGCGACGAGATCAACGGCGTCGAGATCATCCGCCGGTTGCTCGCCCATCCGGCGCTGCGTCACCTGCGCGGTACCCTGCTGGCGGTGCCGGTGGTCAACGTCTACGGCTATGTCCGCCAGTCGCGCTACCTCCCCGACCGACGCGATCTCAACCGCAGCTTCCCCGGCTCGGACACCGGCTCGCTGGCCGCGCGCCTGGCCGCCACCCTGATCAATGAGGTGGTCACCAAGGCGACCCACGGCATCGACCTGCACACCGGCGCGCTGCATCGCGAGAACCTGCCCCAGATCCGCGCCACCCTCGACGCCAGCCCCGAGACCTCGGAGCTGGCGCGCGCCTTCGCCGCGCCGGTGATCCTCGACGCCGACCCACGCCCGGGCTCCTTGCGCGCGGTGGCCGCCGAGCACGACATCCCGCTGTTGCTGTTCGAGGCCGGCGAGGCGCTGCGCTTCGACGAGTTCTCGATCCGCGCCGGGGTGCGCGGCATCCTCGGGGTGATGCGACGGTTGGGGATGATCCGCGCCTCGGGCGGGCGCCGCGCCCGGGTGCGCGCCCCGGTGGTGGCACGCTCGAGCCTGTGGGTGCGCGCCCCGCAGAGCGGCGTGCTGCTCTCGCTCACCGCGCTCGGCGCCCAGGTCGAGCGCGGCGACACCCTGGGGGTGCTCACCGACCCCTTCCGCCCCGCCGACGAGCCGGTGCGCGCGCCCTGCAGCGGCATCGTCATCGGTCGCACCAACCTGCCGCTGGTCACCGAGGGCGAGGCGCTCTATCACATCGCCCGCTTCGGCGCCCTGGAGAGCGCGGTCGAGGCCGTCGAGCAGTATCGCGTCGCGCTCGATCCCGAGGACGAGACCGAGGCGGGACCGAGCATCCTCTGAGACCACTCAGTCGCCCGGCGCGGGATCGAGCACCAGACGCGCGCCGTCGCGATCGAGCCGAGCGCCGAGCCGACCGAGCAGATCCTCGCCGAGCAATGCGTTGCCGCCGAGCGCGCGCCCCTCGACACAGCCCACCTCGACCTCGACCAGACGCCTGGGACCGGCGCGCACCGCGGCCAGCCGCCCCGGCAGCGCCTGCACCTCGGCGTCGCCGAGCGCGATCGCGACCGGCGCCACCCCTTCCAGATCGAGCCCGAGTTCGACGCACAGCGGCGCCGGCAGCAGGGTGCGCGCGGCCCCCGAATCGACCAGCAACGGCTGCGGCCTCGGCCGCCCCTCGGCGGACTCGAGCGTCAGCACCATCACCAGTGCCGCGCCCTTGCGGCGCAGCGCCAGCACCGCCGGCGGTCGCGGCGCCGGCGCAAATGCCACCGAGGCCGTCGCGACCGCCCCCCGACCGCCGGGCAGGATGACCCGCTGCACGCGGCCATCGGCGGTGCGCAGGATGACATGATCGATCCCGGCGAGCAGATGGCGCAGGCGTCGCTCCAGCGCGCCCTCGCGCAGCCGCCCGTGGCGTCCGCGCGCCTGCTCGATCCCGCTCACCGTGAAGTCGTGCCGCGCGGCCAGCCGGGTGAGCGCACTCGCCACCTCGACCTCGGGCGCGGCGCGCGCGCCTCCCCCCGCCGCGCTCGCCAGCACGGCCATCACCACCAGCATCAGGGCATGTCGCTTCATCGCGGCAAGGCTAACAGGCCGACGAAAAAAGCGAAAAATATAAGCAAACGTTAATGTATGATCGATCGCCGGTTCACACCCATCGCCCGCGCCGAGAGGAGGACCCCCGATGACCGACGCCATCCGCGCCCTGCCCAGGGAGCACCTGGCCGCCGCACTCTTCACCCTGCTCGCCATCTATCTCGCCGGGATCGTCCCCTCGGTCGAGATCGCCTGGGTCAGCGCCGTGTTGCTGCTCACCGTCTTCCTCTTCGCCTTCGAGGTGGTGAGCGTCGATGTCGCCGCGATCAGCGTGATGGTACTGCTCGGTCTGAGCAGCCTGGTCGCACCCTGGATCGGACTCGAACAGGGACTGGTCGCACCCGAGCGCCTGTTCGACGGCTTCGCCAGCAACGCGGTGATCTCGATCATCGCGGTGATGATCGTCGGCGCCGGACTCGATCGCACCGGCATCATGTCATGGGTGGCGGGGCTGATCATGCGTCTCGGCGGCGCCACCGAGACGCGCATCATCCCGCTGGTCTCGGGCACCGTCGGGGTGATCTCGAGCTTCATGCAGAACGTCGGCGCCGCGGCGCTGTTCATCCCGGTGGTCGGGCGCATCGCCGCGCGCACCCGCTTACCGATCTCGCGACTGCTGATGCCGATGGGCTTCTGCGCCATCCTCGGCGGCACCATCACCATGGTCGGCTCGAGCCCGCTGATCCTGCTCAACGACCTCATCCTCCAGGCCAACGACGCCCTCCCCGCCGACAGCGCGCCGCTGCGCACCTTCGCGCTGTTCGACGTCGCCCCGATCGGCATCGCCCTGCTGATCACCGGCATCCTCTATTTCGTCATCGCCGGACGCCTGGTGCTGCCGCGCGGCGGGAGCGGCGAGACCGAGCTGCACGAGGCCGCGACCACCCGCGCCTATCTCGCCGAGACCTATCAACTCGACGGCTGCGCGGTCCACGAGCTGCGGGTACCGGCAGACAGCCCGCTGGTCGGTACCAGCGTCGACGACATGGAGCGCACCTGGACGGTGCGGGTGGTCGCGCTCGACAAGGGCGACGGGCTCAGGGTCGGCGCCGACGGGGTCAACCGCGCCCTCGGCATCGCCGCCGACACCCGCCTGGCGCTGATCGGCACCGCACCGGCGATGGACGCCTTCGTCGCCGCCAACCGGCTCGAACGCAGTGCCGAACTCGACCACTTCGCCGAGGTCGTCTCGGAGTCCAGGGCGGGGATCGCCGAGCTGGTGGTGCCGCCGGGCTCGGCGCTGGTCGGCAAGAGCGCGCGCGATCTGTGGCTGCGCAAGACCTACGGGCTGTCGCTGCTGGCGATCCATCGCGGCGGCAGCATCATCAACTACACCACCGGCGGGGTGCGCAACACCCCCTTCGCCGCCGGCGACGCGCTGGTGGTGCACACCACCTGGGCCGATCTGGCGCGGCTCGAGCGCGACCGCAACTTCGTCGTCGTCACCACCGAGTACCCGCACGAGGCGCTGCGCCCGCACAAGGTCCCGGTGGCGCTGGCGCTGTTCGTGCTCACCCTCGGGCTGATCCTGTTCACCGACCTGCGCCTGTCGGTCGCACTGCTCACCGGCGCCGTGGGCATGGTGCTCACCGGGGTGCTGTCGATCGAGGAGGCCTACGCGGCGGTGAGCTGGAAGACGGTGTTCCTGCTCGCCTCGCTGATCCCGCTGGGGCTGGCGGTGGAGCAGAGCGGCACCGCCGCCTGGATCGCCGATCAGGCGCTCGGGGCGCTCGGCGCGGTGCCGGTGTGGGTGGTGCAGGCGGTGCTCGCGATCCTCGCCACCGCCTTCACCCTGGTGATGTCGAACGTCGGCGCCACCGTGCTGCTGGTGCCGCTGGCGGTCAACATGGCGCTCGGGGTCGGCGCCGATCCGGCGCTGTTCGCGCTGACCGTGGCCATCGCCACCTCCAACTCCTTCCTCATCCCCACCCATCAGGTCAACGCCCTGGTGATGGGGCCGGGCGGTTATCGGGTGGCCGACTTCCTGCGCGCCGGCGGTATCATGACGGTGCTGTTCCTGGTGGTCTCGCTGACCATGCTGAACCTGGTGTTCACCCACCATCCCTGATCCACGGCCCACAGTCGCGCCGGCCACACCAGGCCGGCGCCCAGACCCGCGACCATGTCACTGATCAACCGAACCCCACGCTGCCCGACCCACGACTGCCCGCTCGAACTCGTCCTCCAGGGCGAGAAGCGCCTCCCCGGCCACCCGCTGATCGAGGCCGTGGGCGTGCCCATGTACGACTGCCCGCGCTGTCGCGAGCAGGGCGAGCCCTACACCATCGAGGCCGAACCGGCGGCCACCAACGCGCTGATCAAGCGGCTCGGGCGCACCCTCGCGCGCAGCCGCTTCCCCGGCGCACTGCTGCGCCCCAAGGTCCGCATCGACTTCAACCCCTGGCAGGCCACCCTCGCGCGCCGCGCCCACGCCAACCCCGAGGGTGCGCCGATCGACCCCGAGATCGCCCGCGCCGCCGGGCTCGCGCCCGAGCCCGAGGCCCTCGCCGAATCGAGCGCGACCGAACCGGCCGCGCCCGAGGCGGCAAGCGCCGCCCCCACGGTCACGCCACGGCTCGACTGGATCACCCCGGAGCGCCCCCGTCACCGCCTCGACCAACTCATCCTCGACCCCGAGACCCTCACCCGCATCCGCGAGGCGACCAACGTACTGCTCGCCCAGGGGCTGATCTACGACACCTGGAACCTGGCCGCGGTGGCACGCACCGGGCGACGCCTGGCGCTCAACTTCTACGGCCCGCCGGGTACCGGCAAGACCCTCGCCGCCGATGCCATCGCCGATCTGCTCGACCGACCGATCCTGCGGGTGAGCTATGCCGAGCTGGAGTCGATGTATGTCGGCGAGACGCCGAAGAACATCCAGGCGGCCTTCGCCCGCGCGCGCGAGAGCGGCGCGCTGCTGTTCTTCGACGAGGCCGACTCGATCCTCGGGCGACGGCTGCGCGACATCTCGCAATCGGCCGACAACAGCATCAATGTCGCGCGCAGCACCACCCTGATCGAACTCGACAACTTCGAGGGCGCGGTGATCTTCGCCTCCAACCTGGTCGGCAACTACGACACCGCCTTCCTGCGACGGATGCTCGCCCATGTCGAGTTCCGGCTCCCCGGCCCCGACGAGCGCGCGCGTCTCTGGGCCGCACACATCCCCGCCGAGCTGCCGCTGGCCGCGGACGTCGACCATCAGGATCTGGCCGCGCACTCCGAGGGCGCCGCCGGTGGCGACATCCAGAACGCGGTACTGCTCGCCGCCTCCTACGCGGCGATGCGTCCCGAGTCCGAGCAGCGCGTCGCCCAGGCCGACCTGCAACGGGCGATCGACTTCTTGCTGGAAGGCAAGCGGCGCATCCTCGAGGACGCGCCGCCGGCGCACCCCGACAGCTGCGAGATCGGGTTCGAGCGGGGATAGACGGACGCCCCCCAGCGTGGTGCGGCCGCGCTCAGCCGGCCAGCACCAGCGGCGGGCGTGTCGGCGCCGGGCGCCGCGCCGCCACCGGCACCGGGCACGGCGGCGGCGCATGATCGAGCCAGGGCGCCACCCCCGGGTGCAGGGCG
>NZ_RHFI01000022.1:0-53294 GCF_003718685.1 Marichromatium sp. AB31
TGGTGATCCGGGCCGCTCTGCCCTGAGCGAGCTGCGCATTTTAGACGCTTCTCGAAAAACGTCAACACTTTTTTCATCCTCTCGTCACTTCGCCCTCCTCTCGCGCGCGCGTTCATTTATATGCGCGAGGATGAGTCAGGCGTCATTCGCGCTCAGGCGTTCAGTTAAGGATGGCGGCTGCGGCAATGACAGGCGCACCATCAGCCCGCTGCGCTCGGCGGGCTCGAACCCGATCCCACCACCATAGGCATCGACGATATCGCGTACGATCGCGAGCCCCAGGCCAGTCCCTTCCTTGCGTTCGTCGAGGCGCAGACCACGCTCGCCGAGTCGCGAGCACTGGTCGGCGGCGACCCCCGGGCCATCGTCGATGATCAGGATCGACACCCGCTCGCCAGCCTCGACCTCGATCCGCACCGAGGAGCGCGCCCACTTGGCCGCATTCTCGAGCAGGTTGCCGAGCAGCTCGAGCAGATCGTCCGGCGTCAGCGCGACCTCGACCTCAGGGGGGATCCAGACCTGCCAGTCGATACCCCGCCCTGCCGGGGTGCGTTCCAGGGTGCGCAGCAACGCATCGACCGCGGCCCCCACCTCGGCCCTGGCCGGTGCCGGGCGCGCCCCGGATCGCACCCGCGCACGGATCAGCTCACGATCGACACGGCGTCGCATCGTCTCGGCGAGTTGTTCGAGGTCGGCGGCCAGCGCCGGTTCGCCACGCGCACGCAGCCGCTCGGCGTCTCCGGCAAGGGCGCTCAGCGGGGTCTTGAGACCGTGGGCGAGGTCGGCGGTCCAGGCCCGCGCACGTTCGAGCGCCTGGGCGCGGGCGTCGAGCAGCGCGTTGAGCTCGTCGATCAGCGGCCGGAGTTCCTCGGGGTGGTGCTCGGCGAGGCGCCGGGCGTGACCCGAGCGGATCGCCTCGACACCGAGCCGGACGCGCTCGAGCGGGGCGAGACCGGTATGGACCTGCACCAGGGTGGCCACCGCCAACACCACCGCCATCAGCAGCAGATAGGGCAACATGTCGGCGGCGAAGGCGTTGCGTGCAGCGACCAGCTCGGCACGCGCCATCGCCACCGCGACCCGGACCCGCTGTTGCGTCCCGTCGCCGGCACGCAGCAAGACCAGGCGCTCACGCACCAGCAGCCGTTGACCATCGGGTCCGGGCAGACGATGGGCATGGACCTGCCCCGGGCGCAGCGGATCGGGCGGGAGCGCAATCACGCCGTCCCACAGCGAGCGCGAACGCAGCATGCCGGGGGAGGAGATGCCATCGATCTGCCAGTAGCGACCGCTCAGCGGGACATCGAAACGGGGATCGGTCGGCGGAGGCGTCAGCAACGGCTGCCCATCGACACCGAGGGCGAGGGTCGCCACCAGCTGATCGAGCTGAACGTCCAGCTCGGCATCGAGCCGACGCTCGACATGGGCCTCGAAGAGTCGTGACAGCCCGGCGGCGGCCACCACCAGGGCGATGGCGATCGAGATCGCGGCACCGAGCCAGAGCCGCGCCCGCAGCGACCGCCGCCCGATCACCGAGTCAGTCCGCGTCGGGCTCGACCAGATAGCCGAAACCGCGCCTGGTCTGGATCCACTCGCTGCCGAGTTTGCGTCGGACCCGTCCGACCAGCACCTCGATCGCGTTCGAGTCGCGCTCGAAGTCCTGGGCATAGAGCTGCTCGGTCAACTCGCCCTGGGAGACCACCCGCCCGGCATGCTGCATCAGATAGCAGGCCAGCCGGTACTCCTGGGGCGAGAGGTGCACCGGCACCCCGTCGCGGGTCACCGTCATCCGGCAGGTGTCGAGCCTGACCCCGCCACACTCGATCACCGGCGAGGGCTGACCGGCGGCGCGTCGCACCAGCGCGCGCACCCGGGCCAACAGCTCCTCCATGCGGAAGGGCTTGGGCAGATAGTCGTCGGCACCGGCGTCGATCCCCTCGACACGTTCGCTCCACTCACCCCGCGCGGTCAGGATCAGCACCGGGAAGCGCTGTCCGGCACCACGCCAGCGTCGCAACACCGAGAGGCCGTCGAGCCGCGGCAGACCGAGGTCGAGGATGACCGCGGCATAGTGCTCGGTATCGCCCAGGAACCAGGCGCGCTCGCCGTCCTCCACCCAGTCGTGGACGAAGCCGGCGGCCTCCAGTGCCTGACCCACCGAGGCGGCGAGCCGGGCGTCGTCCTCCACCAGCAGGATGCGCATCAGTCCTCCTCTACCTCGAGAATGCGGGCGGTGGCGGCGTCGACCTCGACCTCGAGCCGCCGGCCATCGGGGGCGATGAGCTTGAGCTCATAGCGCCAACCGCCGTGCTCACGCTCGAACTCCACCCCCACCACCTCGCCCGGCACCCGCGCCGAGACCGCACGCAGGATCTCGCCGATCGGGCGCACCTCGCCACGCTCGAGCGCGCGCCGGGCACGATCGTGATCGGCGACATCGTCGAGTCCGTCGGCCGGGGCGACGGCCGAGACGCTGACGAGCAGCAGCAGGACGATCGGGCGCATGTGAGGGACTTTGGCCATGGAGGCATGATGCCACGAACCCGGCTGACGGTTTGCTGACAACCCTCGACAGCCGGGGTTCAGCAGCGGGTGGATAGGCTGGTCGCCAACATCACCAGGGCCGAGGCCCACTCACCCGAACCGGAGCACACCGATGACGACACCGACACCCGAAACCGCGAGCGAGACCCGGGTCTGGGACCCGCTGGTCCGTCTCTTCCACTGGTCGCTGGCCGCGGGCTTCGCCGCCGCCTACATCATCGAGGACCATCCGCTCGCGCTCCATGTGTGGATCGGCTATCTGATCCTGGCGCTGATCGCGATCCGCGTGACCTGGGGCTTCGTCGGCTCGACGCACGCCCGCTTCGGCGACTTCGTGCGCGGCCCCCGCGCCACCCTCGACTATCTGCGCGACGCCGCCCGGCTGCGCGCACCACGCCATCTCGGCCACAACCCGGCCGGCGGCGCCATGGTCGTCGCACTGCTGCTGACGGTGAGCGCCACCGGACTCAGTGGACTCGCGCTCTACGGCGCCGAGGAGTTCGCCGGTCCCCTGGCCGGGCTCACCGCCGGGCTCTCGCACGACACCGCCGAGCTGATCGAGGGGGCGCACGAGTTCTTCGCCAACCTCACCCTGCTGCTGGTCCTGCTCCACGTCGCCGGGGTGCTGTTCTCGAGCTTCGCCCACCAGGAGAACCTGATCGGCTCGATGATCAGCGGCCGCAAGCGCGTCGAGCGCGAGTAACGAACCGGACCCAAGGAGCCATACCAATGCCCCAGCGCATCACCCCACTGTTCGCCCTGCTCGCGCTGACACTCACCAGTGCCGCACCGGCCGATGACGACCGTCTCGGCGCGGTCACCGACCCGACGACCCGCGCCGTCTGCGGCGACTGCCACCTGGTCTATCAGCCGGCACTGCTGAGCGCGCGCGACTGGCGCCAGATCATGATCCCGCAGTCACTGGCTGCGCACTATGGCGAGACCCTCGAACTCGACGAGACGCGGCGCCTCGCCATCAGCGACTATCTGCAGGCCAATGCGACCGTCTCCGCGCGGCTCGACCCGCCACCGACGAACGGGCTGCCTCGCATCACCGAGACCACGGCGTTCCGCCACGAGCACGCCGAACTCGCACGGTTGCAGGACAGCGCCGGCCAGGCGATCCCCGCGCTCGGTGACTGTCTAGGCTGTCATCCACGCGCCGAATCGGGTATCTATGAGGACGACGAGGTCCGCATCCCCGGGCTCGGCCACTGGCGGGACTGATCGCCGGTCGGGACCTGGGCGATGACACGCACCGCACAGGACGGTGCGAGACCGGGCGCGGAATCGCTGGCCACGCGCCATGTACCGGAACGACGCCAGCACACTCACCGGAGACCCCAGAGATGCCATCACAGATCCGGATGTTCACCCTTGCCCTCGGCCTCGGCGCCGGGGTCAGCCTTGCGGCGCTCGCCCAACCGATGGGCGGCCCCATGCCGTTCGCCGCACTCGATGGCGACGGCAACGGCCTGATCAGCCAACAGGAGTTCGACGCCTTCCACCAGACGCGTCGCCCCGGTGGAGGCCCAGGCATGCCGGCGTTCGCCGACTTCGACCAGGACGGCGACGGCCAGCTCACCCCCGCCGAACTCACCGCCGGTCAGCAGGCACGGATGCGGCAGCGCGGCGGCATGGGTCGCGACATGCCGGACCTGGCCGACTTCGACCGCGACGGCAACGGTTGGCTCGACGAGCAGGAGTTCTACGAGGGCCGCGGCCAGCGTATCGCCGAGCGCTCGCAGCAGGGCTACATGATGCGCAACCTCGCCTCGGCACCGAGCTTCGAGGAGGTCGACAGCAACGGCGATGGTCGCGTCGACGCCGACGAGTTCGCTGCCGCGCAGGCGCAGCACCAGCGCCAGAACTGGGGCCCGTCACCCGACTGAGTCCGCCTCATCCACCCGGGGCGTCGCCGAGCAGTGGCGATCACGCCATGGACGGCGCCCCGTGTCCGCCCGCGTCAGCGGGCGTTCGCCGTTCAGGAAGCCCGCTCGATGGCCCATCTCTCGCCCCCGGCAGGCAGCGCGCCCGCCTTCATCAGGCTCGATTTCCTCGACGCGCTGCGCGGCTTCGCCGCCTGCTACGTCCTCGTCTACCACCTCGCGCTGATCCCCAGCCCTCATCTCGAATTCCCCGGCTGGATGGCGCTCTACGCCGCCAGCGGCGGCACCGGCGTCACTCTGTTCTTCGTACTCAGCGCCTTCGCCCTGGCCTATTCGCTCGACGCCCGCCACGACGAGCCGCACCGCGTGCGCCGCTTCTATCTGCGCCGCTTCTTCCGCATTGCACCGCTGTTCTACTGCATGCTGCTGCTCTACTACGGGCGCGACCTGATGATGTTCGACGTCGCACACTCGTTCGAGGAGGTGCTGATCAATGTCTCGCTGCTCTTCAACCTCTCGCCGACCTACATGGCCGGCTACGTCTGGGCAAGCTGGACCATCGGCGTCGAGGTCCTGGTCTATCTAGTCTTCCCCCTCGTCCACCACCGCATCCGCACCCTGCCCGCGGCGCTCGGATTGCTCGCGGTCGCGGCGGCGATCGCGGCGCTTTGGGACGCATTGGTCCCGACCCTGGGGGTGAGTAGCGGCCTGCTGCGCCCCGAGCAGGTCGAGAGCGTGAAGAGCATCGGTCTGCTGCGACACCTCCCCGCCTTCGTCCTCGGTCTGGTCAGCTACCGTATCTTCCGCGACCACCTGCCACGCCTTGGCACGGCCACCAAACGCGCGCTCGGCGCGCTGCTGCTTCTACTTTTCGTCGCACTCTACACCGGCCTGCTCACCGGCAAGCTGCCGGCCGGACGCGAATTGCTATCAACCTGGCTAGCACTGAGTTACGCGTTGCTGGTCCTCGGTCTCGCCGCCTGGCCGACCCGGCTACTGGTCAACCGGGCTAGCGTCGCCACCGGCAAGATCAGCTACTCGATCTATCTGCTGCACCCGACCCTGATTCTCCTGCTCGCCCCGGTCTATCACTGGCTGTATCAGAAAATCGACGATGTCAGCCTGGCCTATGGCAGTGCGCTGCTGATCACCGCCGTGCCGCTATTCGCGCTCTCTTGGCTGAGTTATCGCCATATCGAACGACCAGGCATCGCCTGGGGCGAGAGGCTGATCGGCGGGCGTCCGCGTCCGGTAGCGGTTGGCTAGGCTTGCCCCGGCGGCCGATCGCCGGCCTGACCGCGAGAACCTAGCATCGACCTCCCGGCTGATGCATGCTTGCTGCCGAAGCGGGCAGCGTCATGCTGGGATCTGACACAGGATCATCGGCGGGTGCCCACCGCAGCCGGACGCACCCAAACTCGAGGAGAGAGCTGACGATGTCCAGCGTGTCAGAGACGACCCAAGACACCCCCGGTCCACGAGGCAATGACAGGCACGACGGCTACGTGGTGGCCATCGGCGCCTCGGCCGGCGGACTCGACGCGCTGGAGCGCTTCTTCCAATGCCTGCCCTCGGACTCGGGCGCGGCCTATGTGGTGATCCAGCATCTCTCGCCCGACCACAAGAGCATGATGGGCAACCTGCTCGCCCGTCATACCGAGATGCCGGTGGTGACCGTCACCGACGGCATGCGGCTCGAGCCCAATCGCGTCCACCTGATCCCGCCGGCGAACATGATGACGGTGCTCGGCGATGCGCTGCGCCTCAGCCCCAAGAACCCGCGTGGCCTGGCGCTGCCGATCGACCTCTTCTTCACCTCGCTGGCCAAGGAGTTCGGCAAACACGCCATCGGCGTGGTGCTCTCGGGCACCGGATCCGACGGCACCCGTGGCGCGGTGGCGATCAACGACGCCGGCGGCCTGCTGCTCGCCCAGGATCCGGAGTCGGCCAAGTTCGACGGCATGCCGCGCAGCGTCATCGCCACCGGTCTGGTCGATGCCACGCTGTCGCCGGACGACCTCGGCCCCAGGCTGATCGAGTTCATCAACCAGGCCCCGCAGATCAAGACCGAGACCTCGCCCCAGGGCCCGACCTTCGACAAGGACGACGCCCTCGACGAGGCGATGCATCTCCTCAAGCACCAGGGCGGGATCAACTTCCGCGACTACAAGCCGGCCACGGTGATGCGCCGCATCGAGCGGCGCATGCAGGTGCGTCACACCCCCGATCTGCACAACTATGTGCGCCTGCTCGACAGCGATCGCGGCGAGCTGGCGGTACTGCGCCGCGAGCTGCTGATCCCGGTGACCAGTTTCTTCCGCGACCCCGATACCTTCGAGATCCTCGACCAGACGGTGATCCGCTCGATCGTCAGCGAACGCGGCGAGAACCAGCCGATCCGGGTCTGGGTGCCCGGCGTCTCCACCGGCGAGGAGGCCTATACCCTGGCGATCCTGTTCGCCGAGGCCTTCGATCGCGAGCGCCGCTGGCCGAGCTTCAAGCTCTTCGCCACCGACGTCGAGCAACAGAACGTCGAGGTCGGCGGCGCCGGGGTGTTCTCCGAGGCGATCGCCGCCGAGATCTCGCCCGAACGACTCGAGCGCTTCTTCTACAAGCGCGGCAACCACTTCGTGGTCAAGAACGAGATCCGCCAGAACATCGTCTTCGCGCGTCACAACCTGCTCGAGGACCCGCCCTTCACCCGCATGGACCTGGTCTCCTGTCGCAACCTGCTGATCTACTTCCGCACCCAGGCCCAGGAGCGGGCGCTGCGGCGCATCCAGTACGCCCTCTCCCCCGGCGGCTATCTGCTGCTCGGACCGAGCGAGACCCTGGCCGATCTGCACACCGACTTCACCGCGGTCAACTCGCGCCACAAGATCTATCGCGTGCTGCGCCACGTCTCGCTGCCGCTCGACACCGCCACCCCATCGCGCCCGCCGACCAGCGCCGCCGGACCACGCCAGTACAGCCCGCGCAGCCGCTATCAATCGACCGACGCCGCAGCCATCGACGCCGGTCAGTCGATCCTGCTGCGCGACTACGCCCCCACCACCCTGCTGCTCAACGCCCACGGCGAGCTGCTGCACGTCTTCGGCGAGGCGGCGCGCTATCTGCGCATCGGCGAGGGCAGCGCCACGCTCGACATCGCCAAGCTGCTGCCCCGGCCGCTGGTCTCGGTGGCCCAGGCGCTACTCTACAAGTGCGCGCGCAGCGGCACGGCGATGCGTTCGGACCAGCTCGGCATCGAGCTGCCCTCGGGCGAGCGCGAGCGGTTGCGCATGGTGGTCAGACCCTATGACGCGCCCCAGTCCGAGCGTCATCTGCTGCTCTCGTTCGAGTCCGAGCCGCAGGAGATCGTGTCGCGCCCGGGGATGGAGACGCTCGATCTCGACGACGAGACCGCACAGCGGGTCGAGAACCTGGAGCGCGAGCTGGCGGCCACCCGCGAGAGCCTGCAGGCGACCATCGAGGAGCTGGAGACGGCCAACGAGGAGTTACAGGCGACCAACGAGGAGCTGATGGCCTCCAACGAGGAGCTGCAAAGCTCCAACGAGGAGCTGCAGTCGGTCAACGAGGAACTCTACACGGTCAATGCCGAGAACCAGGAGAAGATCGAGATCCTCAACCGGCTCAACGCCGATCTCGACGGCATGGCCAAGGCCGCGGCCATCGCCACGGTGTTCGTCGACGCCGAGCTGCGCCTGACCCGCTTCACCCCCGAGGCGACCACCCTGTTCAAGATCCGCAACGGCGACCTCGGCCGCCCGATCGACGACTTCACCAACCTGTTGCAGTATCCGGACTTCATCGATGAGCTGCGCCGCACCATCGCCAGCGGCGAGATGCTGCAGCGCGAGATCGCCGCGGCCAACGGCCGCATCTATCTGGCCCGGGTGCTGCCCTACGCGGTGCGCGCAGGCGAGGCGCGCGGGGCGGTCTCGACCTTTGTCGACATCACCAGCCTGCACGACATCGAGCGATTGCAGGCGGTGCTCGACTCACTCCCCGAGCAGATCGCGGTCCTCGACCCCCAGGGCATCATCACCCAGATCAACCACAGCTGGCGCGAGGCGGCGCGAGGCGCGGGTGACCCGTCGCTCAGCGACACCGGTCCCGGCGCCGGTTACGAGCGCGCGTTGCGACTGCTCGGGCCGGACGACGAACACCCGCGCGGGCGTGACCTGCGTGCGGGGATCCGCGCGGTACTCGAGGGTGACTCCGCCGGGGTCGTGGTCGACTTCACCTCAACGGACGAGGGGGCACGCCTGCTCGCCATCCATGTCTCGCCGATCCAGCACCATCACGGCGGCGCCGTCCTCGCCCGACTCGACGCCAGTGAATGGCGCCAGGGCGAGGATGACGACTGACCCGACGAGCGTGGCTCAGTCGAGCGCCTCGAGCAGTTCGCGCACCAGGCCCGGGCCGCGATAGATCAGCCCGGTGTAGACCTGCGCCAGATCCGCGCCGGCGGCGAACTTGGCGCGCGCGCTGGGCACATCACGCACCCCGCCGACCCCGATCAGCGTCGGCTCCGGCCCCAGCGCCTCGCGCACCGTCGCCAGCAGCGCGGTGCTGCGCGCCTGCAGCGGGCGCCCCGAGAGCCCGCCGGCCATGCCCTCGGTGCGGCTGCGCAACCCCTCGCGGGCGATGGTGGTGTTGGTCAGGATCAGTCCGGCGCAACCGGCCTCGAGCGCGGCGCGCGCGCAGTCGATGGCATCGCCGTCGGCGAGATCGGGCGCGAGCTTGACCAGCAGCGGTCGGGGCCGCGCGAGACGCTGGTTGGGCTCCTGGATGGTCTCGACGATGCGCTTGACCTCGTCGACACGCTGCAGATCGCGCAGCCCCGGGGTGTTCGGGCTGGAGATGTTGACCACCACATAATCGGCCAGCTCGCCGAGGCGCTCGAAGCTGTAGCGATAGTCCTCGGCGGCACGCTCGGCCGGGGTCACCTTGGACTTGCCGATATTGACCCCGAGCGGCACCTGCAGCAGGTCGCGCTCGCGCAACCGCCGCAGCCGTCGCGCCACCCGGTCGGCGCCGGCGTTGTTGAAGCCCATGCGGTTGATGATCGCCTCGTCCTCGGGCAGGCGGAACAGCCGCGGACGCGGGTTGCCGGGCTGGGCCTGCGCGGTCACCGTACCGACCTCGATGAAACCGAAACCGAGCGCCTGCCAGGCGGGGATCGCCTCGGCGTCCTTGTCCAGCCCGGCGGCCAGACCGAAGGGGTTGGGGAAACGCAGCCCCATCACCTCGCGCGGATGGGCATGGGCCGGATCGCCGGCGACCAGCCGACCATCGAAACGCTCCGACCAGCGCGCCAGCGCCGCCAGGGTCATGCGGTGCGCGCGCTCCGGGTCGAAGCGGAACACCAGCGGGCGCAGTGAGTGCCACAACAGATTCAGATCCATGCCGCCACCCGGCGCGGATTGGCGCTCATCGTCATCGATTCACCTCGTCAATTCAGGGGGTCTGGGGACGACCGGTCCTCTCCGACCGGACGCCCGGGACGCGAAGGGGCGCGCCACCTCCGGGTGACGCACGCATCAGCCGCGCCGCTCGCGACGCAGACTGTACAGATTGCCGGCGAGGATCAGCACACCGCCGCCCAGCACCCAGGGGTCGAGCCCCTCGCCATAGCACAGCGCGCCGACCAGGGCGATCAGCGGCAGGCGCAGGAAGTCCATCGGCAGCACCAGGGTGGCGTCGGCGTGACGGAAGGCATTGGCCACGCCGAGATGGGCGCTGATGCCGGTCACCGCCGCCACCAGCAGCCAGGGCAGCTCGCTCCAACCGATCGGTTGCCAGACCCAGAGCGCCACGGGCAGGCCGAGGAGCAGCTGGATCGTCAGCATCCAGAACAGGATGGTGAAGACCGAGTCGTGTCGGGTCAGCCCCTTGGTGGCGACCATGGTGACGGCGAAACCGAGCGCGGCCAGCAATCCCAGTGCCATCCCCGCGTCGAACGGCTGCAACCCCGGTCGGGTGATCAGCAGCACACCGACCAAGCCGGCGACCAGCGCCACCAGGCGGCCACGCCCGAGCCGCTCACCGAGGAAGACCAGTGCCAGCAGCGCGGCCCACACCGGGGTGGTGAACTCGAGCGCGAACACCAGCGCCAGCGGCAACAGCCCGATCGCGCCGATCCAGCAGAGCTGGCCGCCATAGTGGAACAGGTTGCGCAACAGGTGCAATCGCCAGCGCCGGGTACGCATGAACCCGGGCGCGAGCAGCACCCCCAGACCGACCAACAGCGGCAGCCCGAGCAGGGTGCGCAGGAACAGGAATTGCGCCGGGGACATCGCCGCGAGCGACTCGCGCGCCGAGACCGCGAGCGCGGCGAAGGACAAGAGCGCCAACCCCATCCAGCCGGCGGCGCGCGCCAGCCCGTCGTTACCGCTTGCCACGGACCGGGATCCTCCCGCAAAACGTTCGATCATACCCGATTGGCGTGGATCGTTGGTCAGCCGCACACGCCCCGCGCGATCCCGGTGTTATAGTCTGCCCACCCCCACGCGACGCCGTTTCAGGAGGACGAAACACATGGCCGAGAAGAAGATCCTGATGTTGGTCGGAGACTATGTCGAAGACTACGAGGCGATGGTCCCCTTCCAGATGCTGCAGCTGCTCGGGCACAGCGTCCACGCCGTCTGCCCGGACAAGGCCGCCGGCGACAAGGTCCGCACCGCGATCCACGACTTCGAGGGCGACCAGACCTACAGCGAGAAGCCCGGCCACAACTTCGCCATCACCGCCGACTTCGACAAGATCGACCCCAGCCGCTACGACGCCCTGATCATCCCCGGCGGGCGCGCCCCCGAATACCTGCGCCTCGACCTGCGCGTCATCGAGCTGGTGCGTCACTTCGCCGCCGGCGACAAGCCGATCGCCGCGATCTGTCACGGCCAGCAGATCCTCGCCGCCGCCGGGGTCCTCGAGGGCAAGCAGTGCACCGCCTACCCCGCCGTGCGCCCCGAACTCGAACGCGCCGGGGGCAGCTGGTGCGAGGTCAACGACACCCTCACCAACGCCTATGTCGACGGTCAGCTGGTCACCGCCCCGGCCTGGCCCGCGCACCCCGAGTGGATACGGCGCTTCGCCGAGCTGCTCGGTACCCGGATCGAGACCTGAGCGGGCCCTCGGCCCCGACGACACACCGCCACGCGGCGCGGCCCGGATCACGGCTCGGGCCAGCCATACGCCCGGACGGCGGACCCACGGATTGCAACCAGACCGCGTCGCCCGAGCGGCGTCACGAACAGAATCACAGGAGCCACCATGTCCGAGGAAGGCCGTTTCAGCATCGCGCTCGAGCAGCGCGAGGGATATCAGGTCAAGGTCGCCTTCGACTGGCCGCAGACCCCCGACCTGCTGCTCGACGGCGAGCCGCCGCTGGGCGAGTGCCGCGGGCCCAACGCCTCGCGCCTGCTCACCGCCGCCACCGCCGACTGCCTCGGCGCCAGCCTGCTGTTCTGTCTGTTCAAGGACGACCCGCCCGCCGGCTGTCTGCGCGCCGAGGCCAGCTGCGTGATGACCCGCAACGCGCAGAAGCGCCTGCGCATCGGCCAGCTCGAGGTGCGCCTGATCGTCACCGAGGCGGTCACCCAGTCGCCGCGTTTCGGTCGCTGCAAGGACCTGTTCGAGGAGTTCTGCGTGGTCTCGGCGAGTATCCGCCAGGGCATTCCGCTGGTGGTCACCGTCGAGGACGAGGCCGGCGAGGTCTACTACCGCTCCGAGTGAGCAGGCCCCGACCGCGATGACCCGCGCCGCCCCCGGCCCGCTGCGGCTCGAACCCACAGGCCCCGAGGACCTCGACGCGATGCTCGCGGCGCTGGGGTTCGATCGACCGCGCCCGGTGCTCACCCTGATCGGCGGCGCGGCGCGGCTCGACCCCGCGCTCGCCGAGCCGCTCGGCGCGCTGCTGCGCGCGCTCGCGCCCCGGCTCGAGACACTCGACGCCACGGTGGTCGACGGCGGCACCGACTGCGGGGTGATGGCGCAGATGGGCCGGGCACGGGCCGTCTGCCACGCCCGCTTCCCGCTGCTCGGGGTGGCGCCGCGCGCCACCGTCGCGCCGCACGGCACCACCCGCGCCGAACCCAACCACAGTCATCTGGTCCTCATCCCGGGGGCACGCTGGGGCGACGAGTCGCCGTGGATCCGCCGGATCTCGGCGCTGCTCGCCGGGCCCCGACCGCGGCTCACCCTCGCCGTCGGCGGCGGCGAGATCACCCGGCTCGACCTCGAACTCGCCCTCGCCGAACCCGCCCCGCTGCTGCTGCTCGCCGGTAGCGGCGGCAGCACCGCGGCGCTGCTCGCACGCTGGCACCGGGGCGGGCTCGAACACCGCGCCGCGATCGAGGCGCTCGACCTCGCCGCACCCACAGCGACCCTCGCCGCGCGGATCGCGGCACGGCTGGCGGCATGATCTGGCGCCCCCGCCCCCTGGTCTGCGGCGCCCCACCGCTGGCCGCAACGCTCGCTGACCGGCTCAACGCCCGGCTGGTCAGCCCCGAGCAACTGGCACGACTGCGGCCCCGGGCAAGCCAGCCGGTGGTCCTGCTCGACCCGCCCGACCCCGCCGCCCTGATCGCGGCGCTCGCCGACCGGCTCGCCGGCGCGCGCCGACCGCGCCGGCTGATCCTGATCCATCGCGACCCACGAGCGCCGACACTGCCGGCGCTCGCCGCCGATGGCCCGCTGCGGGTCGAGACCCTCGACCTCGCCACCACCGGCGCGCGCGCCCTGTTCGCGCGCTGGCCGCTGCACCTCGGCTGCGACGTCGCCGCCGGACAACGCCCCCACCTGCTGCTCGTCGGTCGCGCGACGCCCGCCACCGCGCTCCTGCGCCAGGCGCTGCTCGGCGCCCACTATGGCGAGCGGCGCCTGCGCATCACCCTGCTCGACCCCGACCCGGCGGCGGCCGCCGCCTGGTTCCGCGCCACCCAGCCCCAGGGCGAGACGATCGCCGAGTTGCGCTGCGCCACCCCGGAGGCACCGGCACTCGATGCCGACACGCCGGTGAGCCTGGCGCTGATCTGCGACCCGTCACGGGCCGCCGCGCACGCCGCCCGGCTGCGCCAACGACTCGCCGCCGCGAGCGGCGCCTCGCCAGCGCTGATCGCCGTGGCCACCGCGCCCTGGCCAGCCGGCGCACGCGCCGACTGGGACGGCCAGACCCAGCCCTTCTCGCTGATCGCCGATGCCTGCACCCCCGCGACCCTGTTTGCCGGGCGCGCCGACCAGCTCGCACGCACCATCCACGAGCACTATCGCGACAGCGTCGCCGCCCAGGGTCGCGACCCCGATGGCGAGCCCGGCGGCCAACCCTGGGCGCAGCTGGCCGAGTCCTTCCGCGGCGCCAACCGCCACCAGGCCGACCACATGCTCGCCAAGCTCGCCGTGGTCGACTGTCGCGCGGTCCCCGAGGAGCGGGTCGCCGGCTTCGCCTTCACCGCACCCGAGATCGAGCGTCTCGCGCGCATCGAGCACCGGCGCTGGGCCGCCGATCGTCGCCTCGACGGCTGGACCCACGCCCCGGTGCGCGACAACGCACGCAAGCACCACCCGCAACTGGTCGACTACGACGCCCTCAGCGAACCGATGAAGGATCTCGACCGCTTCGCGGTGCGCGGCGTGCCGACCCTGCTCGCGCGCGCCGGACTCGGCATCCAGCGCCTGTTGATCGTCGCCCTGATCGAGCCCGCCTCCAGCGAGACGCCCCCGCCACCGCGCCGACTCGTCAACGATGCACTCGGGCGGTTGCACGCACGCTACCCCGACCGCGCCCTGGTGCTCGCCACCAGCCTCGGCTCGACGCTCACCCGCGCACTCACCGCCCAGGCGATCGAGCACCCCGCCACCGGGCTGTGGCTGCTGCACCAGCGCCCGCTGTCGGCACAGCTCGACGCCTGCCCCGACCCGACGACGCGGACGACCCTGCTCGATCTGGTCGCCCGGGCCGAGCGGCGCCTGCCGCTCGGCCCCGGGGGGCTGGCCGGGTGGATCGCCAAGCGCGCCGAGATCGCCTGGCACCCGGCGCCGCCGGAGACGGCCGCACGCCCGGTCAAGCGACTGTGGCTCGCCCCCGAGGGCCGACGGCTCGTCTGGGACTTCGAGTACTGAGCCCGCCATGCACCACCCCGACCGCCCACTCACCGGCCCCGCCGGCGTGCTCGAACGACTCGGCCTCGGCGCCATCGCCCTGGCCGACTGTCTGTGGCTCTATCTGCGCATCCTCGGCGGTCGCGCCCGGCTCGACCTGCCGGCCTTCGCCGCCGCGCTGCGTCAGTCCGGACTCTCGGTCCTGCCGGCGCTGACCCTGGTGAGCGTCGTCCTCGGGCTGATCCTCGGGCGTCAGGGCGAGCAGCTGCTCGCCGGCTTCGCCCTGCCCGACGCGCTGCTGATCTCGCTGACCTATGCCATCGCCCTGGAGCTGCTCCCGGTGCTGATCGGCATCCTCGTCGCCGGGCGTGCCGGGGTGGCGCTGGCGGTGCGTCAGGCCGGGCTGGCGGTGAGCGGGGAGCTCGACGGACTGCTGGTCAACGGCATCGATCCGATCCGCTACACCCTCGCCCCGACGCTGCTGGCGATGCTGCTGATGAGCGCGGCCTTCGCGGTGTGGAGCCTGCTGGTCACCGGACTGACCACCTGGGCCTGGCTGTGGGCGAGCGTGGCGCTCGGCCCGGCGCGGCTGGTCGAGACCCTGGCCCACGCCATCGGCCCGACCGACCTCATCGGCGCCCTGGTCAAGCCACCGCTGTTTGCCCTGCTGGTCGCGCCGCTGGCCTGCGTCAACGGCATCGCCGCCGGGCGCGACCCGCGCGGCATCGCCCGCGCCGCCACCGCCACCATGCTCGGCGCGATCGGGCTGATCCTGGTCGCGGACCTGCTCTATCTGCTGCTGATCGGCTGAGCGCGTCATGTCCACCCCGTCACCGGCCCCCACCCCACCACCGGCGCTCGCCATCGCCGGGCTCTACCAGCACGTCGCCGGGCGCTGCGCGCTCTCCGACCTCGACCTCACCCTGCCCGCCGGCGAGTGGCTGCTGATCTGCGGCCCCAACGGCGCCGGCAAGAGCCTGCTCAGTCGGCTGGTGCTGGGACTCGACCACCCCTCGGCGGGTACAATCGCCCTGTTCGGGCAGGACCTCGCGCGGCTCGACGGCGGCGCGATGCGGCGGCTGCGCCGACGCCTCGGTGCGGTGCTCCAGGGCGGCTCGCTGCTGGCCGATCGCAGCGTGCTCGAGAACCTGCTGCTGCCGCTGCGCGAGACGCCGCTGCGCCGCGCCGAGCTGGCGCGCGCGGCGCGACTGGTGGTCACCCTGCTGCAGCTCGACGGGCTCGAACACCACCTGCCGCGCGCGCTCTCGCTGGGCCAGCGGCGGCGCGTCGAGCTCGCCCGCGCGCTCATCCACCAACCCGACCTGCTGGTCTGGGACGGGGTCGCCGACGGCCTCGACCCCAGCGCACTCGGCGAAATCCTGGAGATGCTCGACACCGTGCGACGCAACCGTGCACTGACCCTGATCGCCACCGACAACTCCCCGGCCGCGCTCATCACCCACTGCGAGCACGCGCTGGTGCTCGACCACGGTCGGGCCGTCTATGCCGGACCGAGCGCCGCGCTGCGCGAGACCGCCGCCGCGCGGATCGAGCTGCGCGCGGCGCTGCGGGGGTGGCGATGAGCGAGCGGCTCGAACGGCTCTACTCGCCGCCCGAGATCGACGCCCCGGGCAAGCGCCAGGGACGGGCGATGCGGCGCGACCTGCGCGCCGCCGGGCTGTTCGTGGTGCTGATGGCAGCGGCCTTCGTCGCCCTGCTGGTGGTGCTGTGGCCGGGGCGGCTCGGCGAGGGCTACCGTCTGGTCGCGATCTTTCCCGACGCCACCGGGCTCGCCCCCGGCATCCCGGTGATCCAGGACGGCTACCGTATCGGCCGGGTCGAGCGCGTCGAGCCGGTGTTCGCCAGCGCCGCCGAGCCCGCCCCCTGCGGCGAGCGCGCGCCGCTGCGCCCCTGCTTCCGCGCGCTGCTGCGGATCGCCGACGACTGGCCGCTGGCCGCCGACAGCCGGGCGCGGATCGGCTCGGCCGGGCTGCTCGAGGGCAGCGCGATCAAGATCGCCCCTGGCACCTCGGCCAGCCGGCTCGCGGCCGGGGCGCAACTCCCCACGCTCGCCCCCGAGCCGGACCTGATGGGCCAGCTCGGCGCGCTCACCGCCAGCCTCGACACCCTGGTCGCCGAGACCATCACCCCGGCGCTGCAGAGCATCGCCCGCCAGATCGCCACCATCGAGGCGCTGCTCGGCACCGGCGAGGCGGCCACCGGCAACCAGGCGCGGCTCGCCGGCGCGCTCGATCATCTGCGCGCGCTCACCGCCAAGCTCGACGCCGCGGTCGACGGCGAGTCGATCGCCGCCACCCTGGAGGCGGTCGAGGCGCTCACCACCAACCTCGCCGAGGTCAGCGGCACGGTGGCCGCGCAGCGCGACGCGCTCGAACGCGCGGTGGCCGACTACGGTGCGCTCGCCAACGAGGTCCGCGCCCTGGTCGCCGACAACCGCCCGGCGCTGCGCCACAGCCTCGATGATACCCAGGCGCTGCTGCAGACCATGAACAACGCGCTGCTGCCGATCCTCACCAACATCGAGGATGCCAGCCGCAACCTCTCGGCGCTCTCGCGTGCGCTGCGCGAGAACCCCGCCAGCCTGCTCCAGGGCCATCCCACCGAGGAACGCACCCCATGGTTCCGCTGACCCGCACACTGCTGCTGCTCGCGCCCCTGCTGCTCGGCGCCTGCGCCGGCGGCGAGCCGATCGAGCGCGACCGCTTCTACCGTCTCGCGCCACCGCCACCGCCCTCGACCACCACCGCCCGGCTCGACGCCAGCGTGCAGGTGCGCGACCTGGCCGCGCGCGGCTTCCTCGGCGGTCGCCAGATCCTCTATCGCACCCGCGCCGAGCCGCGCGAGGTCGGACGCTACGACAGCCTGCTGTGGGAGGAGCCGCTGCCCGGAGCGCTCGCCGACGCCCTCGCCGAGGGCTTGCGCGCGGCCGGTCCCTTCGCCCGGGTACACGCCCCGGCCGAGCGGGTCGAGGCCGACTACGTCCTCAGCGGCGAACTGATTCGCTTCGAGCACCTGCCCGAGGCCGAGCCGCCCCGGGTCGCCGCCACCCTCGGCCTGACCCTGCAGCGGGCACGCGCGAGGACGCCGCTGTGGCGCACCCGCCTGACGCTCGACGAACCGCTCGCCGAATCCACCCCGGCGGCGATGGCCGCGGCCTTCGAGCGACTCACCGCGCATCTGGTCGAGCAGGCGGTGACGGCGCTCGCGGCGCACCGACCGGGGGGGCGATGAGCGCGCCCGACCCCTTCGCCGTACTGCTGCCGGCCGCCGCCGCGACCATGCCGGTGGCCTGGGGGGCGGTGCGCATCCCGGCGCTGCCACCGGACTATGCGCCGAGCACGCGCGAGCTCACCGACCCCGACCCCGGGGTGCGCTTCGCCCGCCGCACCATCGCGCGGATCGGCGACGCCGACACCAGCGAACTGCTGCTGATCGACAAGACCGCGCCCCATGCCCGTCACGATCTGATGCTGGTCGCCCCCAGGGCCGGCGCCACCCCGGACGCGCTCGACCCGGCGAGCGCCGCACGCTTCTGGGGCTGCGCGCTGAACTTCGTGCGCTTCGTCTCCGACCCCGCGGTGATCGAGCGCTTCGGGCTCGACGGCGGACAGCTCCATCTCGCCCTCAACTGCGACCCCCACACCCGCGACCGCGAGAGCGTGCAGGCGTCCAAGCAACTCCACCTGCACCTGATCCACTGGGACGCGAGCGAGCTGGCGCCGCTCAGCGCGCCCCAGCCCACGCTCGCCACCCTCGCGCCGCACGATCGCCGCCAGGCGCTCGACCCCGCGACCCTGCCCGGCGCCCGGCTGATCGTCGAGCGGCTCGCCGCACTGCCGCTCGGCATCCCCGGCGCGCGGGTCGTGCCGGTCGACCCGGCGCGCCAGCTCGCCGGGCTCGACCCGCTCGGCTGCACCCTGCGCCTGCCCGGCTGGGAGACCCTGGCGAGCCCCGCCTTCGGAGCCCTGATCGCACGCCTCCACCGGTGTCTCGACGGGCTCGCCGGCGAGCTGCTCGACGCCCTCACCGGGCAGCGCACCCCGCCCTCGCCCTGGCGCCGCCACCGGCTGCGCCCGGTGGCGGCGCGGCGCGCGGCGCTCGAGACGCTCGACTGCTCGGCGGCGAGCCGCGCCGAGCTGGCGGCGCTGGCCGAGCGGCTGCGCGACCTCGCACCGGCGACCGCCGCGCGGCTGGCGCGCGCCACCCCGGCGCGGCGCCAGCAGCTGATGACCCTCGACCAGCCGAGCTACGCGCTCACCCTGCGCGCACCGGCACGCACCCGCACCGCCACGCCGCCGCTCGCCGCGCGCGAGATCGAGCTGGGCATCCAGCCCAAGCTCTTCTGCGGTATCGGCGGGGCCGGACTGCTCGGCATCGACGCCCTGCCCTGCGTGCGCATCGTCCGCGGCGTCGGCACCCTGAGCCCGGCGCAGTGGCGCCAGCGTCTCGCCTTCCAGCAGGACTTCGCGCGCGCCAATCGCGACCAGCTCGCGGTCGCACCGCAGACCCTCGCCCGCTTCCACGGGGCGGCCACCGGCTGGCGCTGAACCGAGCCCATGGACCTCTCCGCCTTCGCCCAGATCTGGATCCTGTTCGCGCTGGCCTCGGCCTTCTTCCACGCCTCGCGCCTGGCCGTCACCAAGCGCCTCAGCCCGAGCTTCTCGGCGCGCGCGCTGACCTTCTATGTCAACCTCGCCAGTCTCGCGGTGACCCTGCCGCTGATCCTCTGGTACCACGACTTCCCGTTGCACCAGCCGGCCTATGTGCTGGCGGTGCTGTGCGGCGGGGTGCTCTCCGGGCTCGGCGGCTGGGCGCTCAACGCCGCGCTGCACCGCAGCGAGGTGTCGCTGGTCGGACCGCTGATGACCCTCACCCCGGGGCTGGCGATCGCCATCGAGTGGCTGCTCACCGGCGCGCTACCGGCACCGCTCGGCTGGCTCGGGGTGGGGTTGCTGATCCTCGGCGGCTACACCCTGGGGATCGACGAGCGAGGCATCCGCTGGCACCGCCCGCTGCGCACCCCGGGACGACGCCTGGCGCTGCTCGCCGCCGCCTGCTTCGCCGCCGCCAGCGTGTTCGGTCGTATCGGCATCCAGCTCAGCGATCCGCTGTCGTTCGCGGTGATGGTGGCGATGGTCAATCCGCTGGTGCTGCTGGTGGTGTTCGGGCTGCAGGACCGGCGCTTCTACGCCGAGCTCACCGGCGCCACCGCGCTGCGCGAGCTCCGCCCGCTGCTGCTGCTCGGGGTGCTGTTCGCGCTGATGCGCATCGCCGACCAGATCGCCCTCAGCCTGGCGCTCGCCTCCTATGTGATGGCGGTCAAGCGCAGCGCCGGGATCTTCTCGGTGCTGCTCGGACGCTGGCTGTTCGCCGAGCCCTATCCGCGCACCCGCCTGCTCGGGGCGAGCATCATGCTGCTCGGGGTGCTGGTACTGACCCTCGGCTGAGACGCACTCAGTCGCCGCGCTGGAAGCGCATCGCCTCGCGGATCAGCGCCAGGCGGGCGCGCTCGGGGCCCCAGATACGCACCCAGGCCGGAGCGATCTCGGAGGACTCGTTCCACAACCGCCACCACACCGCGGCGTTCTCCCAGTAGGCCGCGCCCAGGCTGTTGCCGTCGGGGCTGAAGTGGGCATAGGCGACCCCGCCGAGCGCGGCGTCGAGCACCAGATAGGCGGCCAGCGGCGCGTCCTGGGCACGGCGCGGACGCCGCCACAGCCGCAGCTCGCCGTCGCGCGCGGCGGTCAGCAGCCACTGGCCGTCGGGGCTGAACTCGGCACTGTAGACCCGGTCGCGATGGCCGACGAGGGTCGCCAGCGGCGCCCCGGCGCGGCTCCACAGATAGGCGCGCCCGTCCTGCGCGGCGCTGACCAGGGCGCCGCCATCGGGGGCGAAACCGACCGCGTAGACCAGCCCGGCACCGGCATCGAGGCGACGCGGCCCGACACAACCGGCGCCGTCGAGCTCGACCAGCGCCACCCGGCCGTCCTCGCCGGCGCTGGCCAGGGCCGTGCCGTCGGGCGCGAGCGCGAGGTCGGTGACTGCCGCCCGGTGCGCCTCCAGGGTGCAGAGACGCTGCCAACGTGCCCCGGGCTCGCGACGCATCACCCGCAGGGTGCCGGCGGCATCGCCACTGGCCACCAGCAGGGCACCGTCGGCGCTCGCACCCACCGCCGCGGCGACCACGCCGTGGCCGTCGTGGGCGAAGGCGCTGGGCAACGGCAGGGCGCTGCAGTCGGCCGGATCCCACAGCCGCAGCGGCGTCTCGGGGACATCGGCAGCGGTCAACAACCAGCGCCCGTCGGGGGCAAACAACACCTGATGGACGCCACCACAGCTCGCCGCCTCGGGGTCGGCACAACGCCGATCGACCTGGGCGCGACAGCTCCCACCGCCCTCGAGGTCCCAGACCCGCGCCGCACCGTCGAACCCGGCGCTCGCCAGCCAGCGCGCACCGGGCGAGAAGCCGACCCGGCGCACCCGGACCTCCGGGGCGTGCTGCAATCGGTGCAGCAACCGTGGCGCCTGCTCGGGGTGCGCGCGATCATGGCTCCACAGCTCGACCCGCCCGTCGAAGGCGGCGGTCGCCATCAAGACCTCGTCGCCGTCGCCGGGCGCGGCCAGCGCCAGGTGCCAGACGTGGTCGTCCTGTTCGAGGCGGAACGACAGCCCGTCGGCCGGCGCCACCGACCACAGCCGCGCCGAGCCGTCGCGCGCCGAGTAGGTCAGCACCCGCGACCCGTCGGCGCTGAAGCGCGCCCCCGAGACCGGGCCGTCGTGGCTGAACACCGCCAGCTCCCGCCCGGTCCGCAGCCCCCACAGCCGTGCGGTCTTGTCGAGCGAGGCGCTGAGCACCAGCGCCTCCTCGTCCCCGGCGACGAGCTCCACCCGGTCGACGCTCAGCCCATGATGACCGAGCACCTCGGCCGCCCCGTTCGTCAGCGTCCAGCGCACCACCTGACCGGCGTCGTCGACCGCCACCAGGAACCGATCATCGGGGGAGAAGACGAGGTCGCGCACCGCGCTCTCGTGTACCCGCAGGGTGCGTCCATCACGCTCCAGGGCGCCGAGGGTGGTCTGCAGCCGACCATCGAGCCCATAGAGACGCACCCGCTCGTCGGCCGAAGCGACCGCCACCCGCTCGCCGGCATGATCGAAGCGGGCGCGGTTGGCGGGGCGATCGAGCGCACCGCCGCGCGGCAGCCGCGCCCGCTCGGCACCGCTGGCGGCATCGAGCAACAGCGCCCGGCCATCGCGCGAGGCGCTCACCAGCAGCGCGCCGTCGGGGGAGAAGTCGAGGCTGCGGATCTCGGCCTGGTGCAGGACCCGCTGCCAGCGCACCCGCCCGGGCGCGGCGAGATCGACCATGCACACCGCCACGCCCGCGTCGACGACCCGGGTGAGCGCCAGCCCACGCCCGTCCGGGGCGAGTTCGAGCACCTCGCCGGGCGCACCGGCGCAGCGCCAGTCCGGCGCGCCCGGCGCCTCCAGCGGCAGGCGCCAGACGCCCTCGGCGCCGATCCCGAAGACCTCGACCGCATCCCCCCCGCCGGTCACCCGCAGCGCATCGAGCGCCGCACCCGGCGGGGCGAGCGTCCCGGCAGCGACGAAACGCCCGTCGCGCAGCCGCCACAGCCGCGCGCCGTCGGCACGCGAGAGGGTCGCCAGCCAGGCGCCGTCGTCGCTGAAGGCCGGGGGCAGCGGTCGCTCGGGATCGGCTCCCGGGGACTCGGCAAGCGCCAGCAGATGGTTGCGGGTGAAGGCGTCAGCCAGGGTATCGGTGGCCGCCGCCGGCAGATACGGGGCAGCGCCGATCGCCAGCTCTACCGCCTCCGGGGTGTTGCCCTGGTCGATCGCCGCCGCGGCCTCCTTGAGCCGGCTGTACTGGAGGTTGAGGGTGGCCTGACGCGAGGCGTCCCAGGCCCAGTAAGCGGCCGCGCTGGCCGCCAGCAGCAGCCCGAGCAGCGCCACCCCGGTCAGCCGCACCCAGCGGTTGCGCCGACGTTGCGCCAGCAGATGGGCGCGCGAGTGCGCCAGATAGGCGCGTTCGAGCGCTTCGAGCTCGTCCTCGTGGACGGCGACGAATGCGGCGAGCGCGGCGTGTCCGGTCTCACCGAGCAGATACTCGCGATTGCAGTCGGTACGCCGCCACAGCCACGCCTGACGTGAGAGTCGATAGCGCAGCCGCAGCGCCCGGGCATGCTCGGGCATGCCCGCCCAGTCGCGCAGCACCGGCCAGCAGCGCGCCAGCGCCGGATGGACCAATCGCGCCACCGCGCGCCCTTCGGCCCAGGGGGGGCGCTCCAGAGACGGTTCGGCCGGCGGCCTCTCCTCGTCGACGGGACGCGTCTCGCGCCAGCCACCGACCCGCACCAGCCATTCCTCGCGGCTCTGCGCCAGCAGTCGGCGCAACGCTGCCGCCAGACCGAACGCCGGCGGCGGCACGACCGCCGTCCCCCCACCCTCGGGGTCGCGCTCGATCACCACCAGCCGCGCCGCGACCAGGGACTCGAGCAGCGCCATTGCCTGGGGGTGGGCGGCCAGGGTGGCGAGATCGCCATCACGCGCGCCGGGCAGACGCTGCTCACCGCTCTCCAGCACCAGCAGGGCACGGCAGAGCACCGGCAGGGCCGCGCGCGCGCGCTCATCGAGCTGCGCCCAGAGCCGGTCGGCGCGCGCGCGCAGCAGTCCATCGAGGCCGCCCAGGGCGTGATAGTCGCTCACCAGCAGTCGTCGCGTGCCACGCCGCCCCGCGGCCTGATGCAGCTCCTCGAGTACCAGCTCGAGCAACGGCGGCCAGTGGTGCACCGCGGCGAGGTCGGCCTCCAGCCGTTCGACCAGACCACGCTCGCCGACGGCGCTCTCCTCGACGTGCTCGATCCCGGCGACCCGCGCCGGGATCTCGACCAACTGGCGGATCCGCGCCGGGGCGATCGGCGCCAACGGATACCAGGCCTCCTCATCGACCAGGGCAGCAAGCTCAGACCGATCGGTGAGCCCGGCGAGGGCGTCGTCGCGCAGGGTGGCGATCACCCAGATCCGCTCCGAGCGGGCGAGCGCGGCGAGCGCGCGGGCGCAGGCCTCGGCCTCGGCCGTCCGCGCCGCGACATGCGCCAGCAGAGGGTCGAGCGGATCGCAGAGCAGCGCCAGGCGCCACTCGCCCCCCTCGACGCCCTGCAGCCGATCGAGCGCGGCGCCGACCTGGCCGGCGCCGAGTTCGGGGTCACGCGCCAGCAGCCGCGCCAGCGCCGCGGCGTCGAGCCCGCCCCCGGCGAGCGCGTCGCCGAGCACCGCGGGCGCGCAGAGAGCGGCGGCCAGCGCCTGCAGCGGGCGCGTGCCGGCAAGATCCGGGGCGCACCAGCGACAGCCGCCGACCCCGACGAAGAGGAAGGGGCGCAGCAGCCGGGGCAGCAACCCGGCCTGAAGCAGCGAGCTCTTGCCCACCCCGCTGGCACCGCTGATCAGCAGCAGGCCACGGCCGCGCGCGCGCAGCCGCTCGAGCCGTGCGACCAGCTCGCGCACCTCGCTCTCGCGCCCGGTGAACACCGGCTCGTCGGCGAGCGCAAAAGCGTGCTCGGGGCGAAACGGCGAGCCGCGCCAGTCGGCGGCGCCGACGCTCGCTCGACGCTCGGCGCTGATGCGACGGTTGAGCAGCTTGCGCAGCTGGCTCTCGACCAGCTCGCGCAGCGCGCGTGCATCCTCGAATTGGCGGAAGGCGCGCTTGAAGCTGCCGTCGGGGTTGAAGAAATGGCGCTGGAAGAAGGCCTCGAGCCGCTGGCGCTCATCCACCGCCTCGCGGGTGCGCGCGGCGTCGTTGACGTCGATCAGACAGGGCGCCTGCTTGCGATAGACCAGCACCTCGGGGGAGCCGGCCCGCGCCGAGGCCTCGACCGCGTCGACGAACTCCCACTCGGTCCCGGTCATGCCGCCATAGGGTTCCTCGGCGAGCGGGGTGCCGAGCCGGGTCCACAGCATCACCAGCACGATCTCGCACTCGGCCGGGCGCACCAGCCCGGCCTGGAAGCTCTGCGCCGCGGTCAGCGCCTCCTCCTCCCAGAGCACCGCCGAGAGGTCGAAGTAGGGGCGATACTCGCGCGCCAGGGCGAGGATCAGATCGCGCACCAGCGCCCGCTCGTGCTCGAGATCGGAGGGCGAGGAGACGAACACCCGCAGGCGCGGGGTGGCTGCGGCGGGGCGCTCTGTGGGGTGGTTTGAGAGGTCGGTCTCGGTCATGAAGGGGGCACGAGGGCAGCGCAATGGATCGCCCCTCAACTATAACGCGCAGGGCACCGGCAGCCGCCCACACAAGGCCGAGGTGACGGGTTACAATGGTTCTCAGCAATGTCTCCCGGAGACGCGCCGGGCCGGATCTGGACCCGTACGCGGCCCGGGCGACGCCGAACCGACGGGGCGCGATCGTGGAGCATGCGCCCCGAACTGCGCGGAGGAACGCGTCATGTTCCACCCAGAAAGCGCCGAAACCGATCGTTTCGAGCAAGTCATCGTCCAGTCGATCCGACGTATCCTCGCCGCTGCCGGTCCCGAGGAGTTTCTCGCCTGGGCGCAGGCGCGGATCCCCGACCTGCTCGGCCTCTCGGTCGGTCCCCTCGACGACGACGAACACCGCCGACTCGCCGGGCTGCTGGGGATGGCGATCTGGAACGCCGCACCGACGCCGGCCAATGGCTTCCGGCCCAGCCCGCTGACCGATCTCGCCGACGATGCCCCCTGCCCCTGCGGCTCGGGACAACGTTATCGCGACTGCTGCGCCACGCTCGAGGAGCTGCCCGAACTCTCCACCGAGCTGATCTGGGAGTTCCTCCTCGACGAGCTCTCGGACGGCGAGCTGCGCGAGGCCCTGCGCCTCGATGCGGTGCCCGGACCGCTGCTGGCCCGGGTCGCCGACCGCTGGCTCGAGGAGGACTATCCGCGCCGTGTCGTCAATCTGCTCGAACCCCTGTTCGCCGGCTCGCTCGACGCGCTCGACGCGCGCTACGAACCGGCGCTCGACCTGCTCTGTGACGCCTATGACCGGCTCGATCACTGGCGCAAGAAGCGCGCCTTCCTCGAACGGCTGAGCACTGGCGACAACCGCGTGCTGAGCGCCGCGGCCTGGCAGCGACGCAGCGCCATGGCGATCGACGAGGGCGACTTCGAGCAGGCCACCGCGGCCTTCACCGAGGCGCTGCGCAACGGCCCCGACTCGCCCGGCACCGCACTGCTCGAGATCACCCTGCTCGCCGCCCAGCACCGCGATCGACTGGCGCGCGAGCGCGCGCGTTTCTGGCTGCACCGCTTCCGCCGACAGGGCGACGTCGAACCGAGCTTCCTCGACTTCCTCGCCCAGGCCATCGAAGACCCGCAGACGGCACTGGTCGACACCCACGCCGACTCGATCGACCCCGACCTGGTGGACCTGCACGACTGGATGGCGGTGGCAACCGCACGCCCGCTGCCACGGCTCGACGCGGTCCCGGTACGCGACCACCCTCCAGAGGTCGCGAGCGGCCAACTCGCGCTGTTCGAGGGCGCGCCAACCGATCACGCGCCCACCGAAGCGGGTGGCGAGCCGGTCTGGAGCAGCCCGGCACAACTGCGCGCCCCGGTCGCGGTGCGCCGTATCGAGAGCCGCTGGCGCGCCCGCTTCCCCAGCGACAAGCCGGTCTCGATCCAGCTCGCGCCCCATGACGCCCACGCGATCTGGGAAGACACCGCATGGCTCGACCACCTGCTCGGCCACCCCGAGCTGGCCGACAGCCTGGAGGTGCTCGACGATCTCGCCACCGCGCTCTACGCCCATCCCGAGAGCGCACTGCCGTGGATGGCGCACGCCCTGCTGCGTCCCCTGCTCGAACGCGCCTGGTCGATGATCACCACGGCGGTGCCAGCCGACGGGCATCACCACCTGCCGTGGTCGATCACCGCCAATCGCCCAGCGCTGCGACTGCTCTTCCGACGCTATCTCTATCTCAGCGCCGAGGACGAGCAGGAGGCCGCGATCGCCACCCTCGAGGCATTGCTGCGACTCAATCCCCAGGACAACCACGGGGTGCGCGCCGAGCTGATGAACCACTATCTGCGCGCAGGGCTCGACGAGCGCGCGCTGGCGCTCGCCGCGCGCTTCCCCGACGACCTGCTGGCCGATCTCGCCTATGGTGAGGTACTCGCACTCTATCGACTCGGTCGCCAGGAGCGCGCCCGGCAGGCGCTGGGACGGGCGATGCACCGACTGCCGCGCATCCCCCACTACCTCACCCGCAAGCGCATCAAGCGCCCGCAGCTCGACCCGCACGGGATCACCCCCGGCGGCGAGGATCAGGCCTGGCTCTATCGCGAGGCGATGCGCGATGTCTGGGCCGCCGAACCCGGTATCCTCGCCTGGCTGAAGCGGCTCACCGCCTGACCCGGATTCCCGCGTCCAACCACAGGAACCGTATCGATGGAAGCACGCTATCGCATCGTATTCACCGGTGAACTCGCCCCTGGCAAGAAGGTCCAGACGGTGGTCCCCGAACTCGCCGCCAAGTTCCGCATGCGCAAGGAGCAGGCCCGCGAGATCCTCCTCGGCGGCGCCGAGCAGACACTCAAGCACGACCTGCCCGAACACAAGGCCGAGCGCTATCGCGAGGCGCTCGAGGCGATCGGGCTGATGGTGCGCATCGAGCGCCAGGACACGCCGCAGGAGGCCCCGGAGACCGCCGTCCCGGCGCGCGACGAGCGCCCGTCGATGAGCGGCGCCACACGCTGTCCCAAGTGCGGCGCGCTGGAGGTCTCGCCGGTGACCGGGGTCTGCCAGGCCTGCGGGGTGGTCGCCGAGCGCTACCAGGCCAACCAGACGCGCACCGAGACCGCCGACCCCTATGCCCCGCCCCAGGCCGACCTCACCCCGCCGCCGCGCGCCGACGCCGGCGACGACCAGCTCCAGGATCCGGTCGCCGTCGGCGCCGGACGCGGCTGGGGCTGGGTGGCCGACGGCTGGTCGCTGTTCCGCGCCCAGCCGCTGCCCTGGATCGGCGCGCTGGTGTTGTTCTATCTGATCCTGATCGTCGCCAACCTGGTGCCGGTGGTCGGCAGCCTCGCCAGCACCGTGCTCGGCCCGATGTTCACCGGCGGGCTGATGCTCGGCGCCCATGCGCAATATCGCGGCGAGCGCTTCAGCGTCGCCCATCTGTTCGCCGGCTTCAGCACTCGACCCGGCCCCCTGGCGCTGATCGGGGTGCTCTATCTCGTCCTGACCATCGCCATCGTCGCGGTGATCATGCTGCTGATGGTCGGGCTCGGACTCGGCGCCGCCGCCTTCACCCCGATGACCGGCGCACCATTCGACCCGGCCGCGGTCGATCCGATGGCGACCATGGCCCCCGGGGTGGTGCTGGGGATGGTCGCGGTGGTCGCGCTGCTGATCATCCCGCTGGTGATGGCGACCCTGTTCGCACCGGCGCTGGTGGCGATCGAGGGCGTGGCGGTGCTGCGCGCCTTCAAGCTGAGCTTCACCGGCTGTCTGCGCAACCTCCTGCCCTTCCTGGTCTATGGCCTGGTGGCCTTCGGGCTGCTGATCCTCGGCTCGATCCCGCTGATGCTCGGCCTGCTGGTGGTGATCCCGCTGCTGGTCATCGCCATCTACCAGGCCTATCGCGACATCTACTACGGCTAGCGATCGCGGCGGCGGCCCTTGCCGCCGCCGCGCCCGACGGCGGGGCGACGCCCCGTCGGCCGCTCCCCGTCTCCCTGCCCGGTCTTGTGCCGACCAGCTGTCCCGACGTTCCTCTTGACCGACCCGCGTCCGGCCTTGCGCTGGGGTGCGGCGGCGGGACGTTGAGCCGGGCGCGCCACACTGCCATCGGGACGCCGCCGCCCCTCGGGGGCGCCGCCGGTACCGGCGGGCTGGAAGCTCGGCACCAGGTGGCGCTTGCCGTTGCCGATGAGATCGGCGCGGCCCATCTCCTTGAGCGCGCGGCGCAGCAGCGGCCAGTTCTCCGGGTCGTGATAGCGCAACAGCGCCTTGTGCAACCGACGCTGACGCTGACCGCGCGGCACCACCACCCGCTCGGCGTCGCGATGGACCCGTTTGAGCGGGTTGAGACCGGTGTGGTACATGGTCGAGGCCGGCGACAGCGGGGTCGGCAGGAAGGCCTGCACCTGATCGACGCGCAGCCCGTGACGCTTGAGCCAGAGCGCGAGGTTGACCATGTCGAGGTCGGTGGTACCGGGGTGGGCGGCGATGAAATAGGGGATCAGGTACTGCTCCTTGCCGGCCTCGCGCGAGTAGCGCTCGAACAGCTCGCTGAAGCGGTCGAAGATCTCGATCCCGGGCTTCATCATCATCGCCAGCGGCCCGGCCTCGGTGTGCTCGGGGGCGATCTTGAGATAGCCGCCGACATGATGGGTGACCAGCTCGCGGATATAGGCCGGGGAGCGCAACGCGAGGTCGTAGCGCAGCCCCGAGGCGATGCGGATGCGCTTGATCCCGGAGACCGAGCGCGCCTTGCGATAGAGCTCGATCAGCGGCGCGTGGTCGGCGTCGAGGTTGCGACAGATCTGCGGATAGATGCACGAGAGCCGTCGGCAGGCGGCCTGCGCCCGAGGGTTCTTGCAGGCCATCCGCCACATGTTGGCGCTGGGACCGCCGAGGTCCGAGATCGACCCCTTGAACCCCGGCGTGCGGTCGCGGATCTCCTCGACCTCGCGCAGCACCGAGGCCTCCGATCGACTCTGCACGATGCGCCCCTCGTGCTCGGTGATCGAGCAGAAACTGCAGCCGCCGAAGCAGCCACGCATCATGTTCACCGAGCAGCTGATCATCTCCCAGGCCGGCAGCCGCGCTGCGCCATAGCTCGAGTGCGGACGACGCGCGAAGGGCAGCTCGAAGAGGCGATCGAGTTCGGCGGTGCTCAGCGGGATCGGCGGCGGATTGAGCCAGACGTCGCGCGCGCCGTGCGCCTGCACCAGGGCGCGGGCGTTGCCCGGGTTGGTCTCGAGGTGGAACACCCGCGAGGCATGGGCGTAGAGCACCGGGTCGTCGCGGACCTGCTCGAACGAGGGCAACCGGATCACGGTATGGGCGCGCTCGGCGCGCGCCGGCACCGGCGGGCGCGGCGGCGGGGTCTCGGGACAGGGCGGCTGCTCGGCATAGGGGTTGATGTGCGGATCGACCCGCCCGGGACGGTCGAGCACGCTGGCGTCGAGTTCGCTCCAGCCGGCAAGCGCCCCCTTGGTCATGAAGGCGGTGCCGCGCAGGTCGCGGATGGTCTCGACCGGCTCGCCGGCGGCGAGCCGGTGGGCGAGTTCGACCAGCGCCCGCTCGGCGTTGCCGAACAGCAGCAGATCGGCCTTGGAGTCGGCGAGGACGCTGCGCCGCACCGTCTCCGACCAGTAGTCGTAGTGGGCGATACGGCGCAGGCTCGCCTCGATCCCACCGAGCACCACCGGCACGCCCTTGAAGGCCTCGCGCGCGCGCTGGGCGTAGACCACGGCGGCACGGTCCGGACGCCGTCCGGGTACGGCGTCAGGGGTGTAGGCGTCATCCGAGCGCAACCGGCGCTCGGCGGTGTAGTGATTGACCATCGAGTCCATGTTGCCGCCGGTGACGCCGAAGAACAGGTTCGGTCGTCCCAGCCGGCGGAAATCCTCCGCCGTGGTCCAGTCGGGCTGGGCGATGATGCCGACGCGAAAGCCCTGCGACTCGAGCACCCGGCCGATGATGGCCATGCCGAAGGAGGGGTGATCGACATAGGCGTCGCCACAGACGATGACGACGTCGCAGCTGTCCCAGCCGAGCAGGTCCATCTCGGCGCGGCTCATCGGCAGCTCCGGGGCGGTACCGAACTTGTGGGCCCAGTAGCGGCGGTAGGAGAAGATATCTTGGGGGGTGTTCATCAACGACTGGCGGCATGACTCAGGGCAATCGTTCATTTTATAACCTCGCAGCGAACGGCACCGAGCCCATGGTCATCGTCCGGTCATCACGGGCTGGACCGTCGGCAACCGATCGCTGACAATCTGTGGTTTCGGGCCACCGATCCGACACGCCCCAAAGGTGCGCGCTCATTGGCCGGCTCACGCGGAAAACGTGATCGACACCCTGAAAATCATCGTTTTCCCCTGGAAAGCCGCGACGTGTCGCACCATGTCGATCGTTTCGCGGGACGACAAGCCATCAACCTCCGGTAGTCGAACACACCACCACCGCGGCCACCCGCGCGGAACCAGCCAGGGCTCTCGGCCATGGTCCACGCCCCGCGCACCGGCCACACGATGATGACGGGACACGACCGACCCAGGGCGCACGCCGCCCGGTGATGGCGACACACCTCGACACGGGCGTAACAGGAGAGAAGACGAAGTGGATCTGGCGACCTTACTGGGCATGATCGGTGCCAGCGGCGTCATCATCGGCGCAATCGCGCTCGGTGGCGACATCACGCTCTTCATCAACGTGCCCTCGCTGTTGATCGTCATCGGCGGTACCGCCTTTGCGGTGATGTTCCGCGCCACCATGAGCCAGTTCATCGGCAGCTTCAAGGTCGCCATGGGGGCCTTCTTCAGCAAGAACGTGCCGCCGCAGACCCTGATCGAGGAGGCCGTCGAGCTGGCCAATGTCGCGCGCAAGGAGGGCATCCTCGCGCTCGAGGGGCGCGAGATCTCCCATCCCTTCCTCGAGACCGGCATCAGCATGTGCATCGACGGCCACCCGCCGGAGGTGGTGCAGAAGGTGCTCAGCAAGGACATCAACCTCACCATCCAACGCCAGGAAGCCGGTTACAGCGTGTTCAAGGCCACCGGCGACGTCGCCCCGGCAATGGGCATGATCGGCACCCTGATCGGACTGGTGCAGATGCTCGCCAACATGGACGACCCCAAGGCGATCGGCCCGGCGATGGCCGTCGCCCTGCTCACCACCCTCTACGGTGCGGTGATCGCCAATGCCTTTGCCATCCCCATCGCCGAGAAGCTCAAGCTGCGCAGCATCGAGGAGAAGCTCAACAAATCACTGATCCTGGAGTCGATCTCGGGAATCCAGGAGGGCGTCAACCCGCGCGTGCTGGAGCAGATGCTGATGACCTATCTGCCCGAGAATCAGCGCCAGAGCGCCGGCAAGGACGGCTGATGCCGTCCGCACAACAGCAAGCGGAGGTAGCGGGCGATGGCCGAGGAATGTGAATGCGAAGAGGTCGAGTGCGAGGCCGGCGCGCCGGCCTGGATGTCGACCTTCGCCGACCTGATGTCGCTGCTGATGGTCTTTTTCGTGCTGTTGCTGTCCTTCTCCGAGATGGATGTCCTCAAGTACAAGCAGATCGCCGGCTCGATGAAGATGGCCTTCGGCGTGCAGCGCATGGTCGAGGCCGACGACATCCCCAAGGGCACCAGCATCATCGCCCAGGAGTTTTCTCCGGCGCAGCCTCAGCCGACGGTGGTCAACGAGGTGCGACAACAGACCGCCGATGACCTCAAGTCGGAACTGCGCATCATCGACCCCGCGATCATCGACGCCCAGAAGAAGGCCGAGGAGGTCGAGAAGGCGCTCGAACTGGAGATCAAGAAAGGGCTGCTGGAGGTCACTACCATCGACGACCAGGTGGTGGTGCGCATCCGCGAGAAGGGTTCCTTCCCCTCGGCCTCGGCGCAGGTCAGCGCCGAGTTCCTCGCCGTGCTGCAGAAGATCGCCAAGGCGCTGAGCAAGGTCGAGGGCAAGATCCTGGTCGCCGGACACACCGACGACATCCCGATCCAGACCCGCGAGTTCGCCTCCAACTGGGTGCTCTCGGCGGCGCGCGCCGCAGCCGTGGCCCATGCCGTGACCCAGAACGGCTGGATCGACCCGCAGCGCGTGGAGATCCGCGCACATGCCGACAACCACCCGCTCGAATCCAATGACACCGCCGAGGGACGCGCCACCAACCGGCGCGTGGAGATCATCGTGCTCGGCGACCGCAGCACCGAACTGCTGCTCGAGAACGCCCTGCAGGCGATCGGGAGCGAGGAAACCATCCCACAATGACCATGCATGAACGAGGTGATCGCGAACAGCACGAGCAGGATCGGCGCCGCTTCTTCCGCATCGACGACACCGTCGGCCTGCGCCTGAGCCCGATCCCGCCCGCCGCCGAGGCGCAAGCACTCACCGATTTCACCGAGCGCAGCAGCGATGTCGGCCTGCTCAACGAGCTGCACGCCATCCGTGACCAGGCGCTGCCCCAGCGGCGCAAGCTCGAATACAAGTTCCCCACCGTTGCCGCCTACATCAAGGTGGTCGAGCGTCAGATCGAGATGCTCACCATCGCCTTCGAGTCGCGCCAGCACGGCGGCGAACTCGAACCGCGTGAGGTCAACCTCAGCGCCCAGGGGATGTGTCTCGCGCTCGACCCGCCACCGGCGCCGGGCAGCCTGCTCGAGATCGAGTTGCAGCTGCTCCCGGAGGGCAACCGCATCCTCACCCTGGGACGGGTGCTCGAACGCGACGAGGGCCCCAGCGCGATCGAGTTCGAGCAGCTGCGCGATGCCGACCGCGAGGCGATCGTGCGTCACATCCATGCCCTGCAGCTGCGCCGACTGCGCCAGGAGAACGGGCTCGACTGAGCCGCGCCGCGCCGGGTCGATGACCGACCCGGCGTCATGCCCTCAGGAGCGCGGCGCGGCGCGTCGGTTCATCCGCCCGCGCACCAGCACGAAGAACAGCGGCACGAACAGCACCCCGAGCAGGGTGCTGGCGACCACGCCGCCGAGCACGCCGGTGCCGATCGCGTGCTGGCTGCCCGAGCCGGCGCCACTGCTCAGCGCCAGCGGCAGCACGCCGAAGCCGAACGCCAGCGAGGTCATCACGATCGGACGGATACGCATCCGCGCCGCCTCGATCGCCGCCTCGATCGCACTCTTGCCCTGCTCCTGCAGGGTGCGGGCGAACTCGACGATGAGGATGGCGTTCTTCGCCGCCAGACCGATGGTGGCGAGCAACCCGACCTGGAAGTAGATATCGCTCGGCAAGCCGCGCCCGGTGGCGGCGAGCACCGCGCCGAGCACCCCGAGCGGCACCGCCAGCATCACCGCGAAGGGCACCGACCAGCTCTCGTAGAGCGCGGCCAGGGCGAGGAACACCACCAGCGCCGAGAGCGCGTAGAGCGCCGGGGCCTGGGCGCCGGCGGCGCGCTCCTCGAAGGAGATCCCGGTCCACTCCATGCCGATGCCCGGCGGCAGCTTGTCGACCAGCGACTCGACCACCGCCATCGCCTCGCCCGAACTGACCCCAGGGGCGGCCTGACCCAGCACCTCGGCCGAGGCCAGGCCGTTGTAGCGCTCCAGGCGCGGCGAGCCATAGGTCCACTCGCCCGCGGCGAATGCCGAGAAGGGCACCATCTCGCCGTGCTCGTTGCGCACGTACCAGGCATCGAGGTCCTCGGGCTGCATGCGGAAGCCGGCATCGGCCTGCATGTAGACCTTCTTCACCCGCCCGGCGTGGACGAAGTCGTCGATATAGGCGCTGCCCCAGGCACTCGACAGGGTGTCGTTGATATCGGCCAGCGACAGCCCGAGCGCCCCGGCCTTGGTGCGATCGACCTCGATCTGGTACTGCGCCTCATCCATCCGACCGTTGGGCCGCACCCCCACCAGCGCGGGGTGCTCGGCGGCCATCGCCAGCAGCTGGCCGCGCGCGGCCATCAGCGCCTCGTGGCCGAGTTCGCCCTGGTCCTGCAGTTGCAGATCCCAGCCGGTGGCGTTACCGAGCTCGATCACCGGCGGCGGCGCGAAGGCGAACACCTGGGCGTCGCGGACCCGCGCGAAGCGCTGCATCGCCCGCCCCGCCAACGCCTTGACCTGCTGATCCGGGCGCGACCGCAGCTCCCAGTCCTTCAGCTGGACGAAGCCGATGGCCATGTTCTGCCCCTGACCGGCGAAGCTGAAGCCGGCGACGGTGATCAGCTGCTCGACCGTCTCCTGCTCATCCTCGAGGAAGTAGTGCTCGACCTCGCGGACCACCTCCAGGGTGCGCTCCTGGCTCGCCCCCGAGGGCAGCACCACCTGCACCACCAGGATGCCCTGATCCTCGTCGGGCAGGAAGGCGGTGGGCATGCGCATGTAGAGCATGGCGAGCACGCCGACCAGCGCCAGATAGAGCCCGAGAAACACCCAGCGTCGGCGGACGATGCCGCCGACGCTGCGGGTATAGCCGCCGACGCTGCGCTCGAAGTTGCGGTTGAACCAACCGAAGAAACCGCGATCCGGGGCGTGATCGGTGCGCTTGAGCAGGGTCGCGGTGAGCGCCGGGCTGAGGGTCAGGGCGACCACCACCGACAGCAGCATGGCCGAGACGATGGTGACCGAGAACTGCCGATAGATCACCCCGGTCGAGCCGCCGAAGAAGGCCATCGGCACGAACACCGCCGAGAGCACCAGGGCGATGCCGATCAGCGCGCTGGTGATCTGGTCCATCGAACGCCGGGTCGCCTCGCGCGGCTCCAGCCCCTCCTCATGCATCACCCGCTCGACGTTCTCCACCACCACGATGGCGTCGTCGACCAGAAGCCCGATGGCCAGCACCATGGCGAACAGGGTCAGGGTGTTGATCGAGTAGCCGAAGGCGGCGAGCACGCCGAAGGTGCCGAGCAGCACCACCGGCACCGCAATCGCCGGGATCAGGGTGGCGCGCAGGTTCTGCAGGAACAGATACATCACCACGAACACCAGCAGCACCGCCTCGAGCAGGGTCTTGATCACCTCGTGGATGGAGATGCGCACGAAGGGCGTGGTGTCGTAGGGGAAGACCGCCTCAACCCCTTCGGGGAAGAAGGCCGCGAGCTCGTCGAGCTTGTGCCTGATCGCGTCGGCCGTCTCCAGCGCGTTGGCGCCGGTGGCCAGACGGATGCCCAGCCCCGAGGCCGGCTGACCGTTGTGGTGCGCGATCTTGCCGTAGGTCTCACCGGCGAGCTCGATGCGGGCGACGTCGCGCAGATGGACGGTGGCGCCATCGCTGGTGGTGCGCAACCGGATGGCGCCGAACGCCTCCGGGGTGCTCAGCCGGTCCTGGACGTTGATGGTGGCGGTGATGCGCTGCCCCGGCAGCGCCGGCTGCGCGCCGAGCTCGCCGGCCGAGATCTGCGCGTTCTCGGCGCGCACCGCAGCGGCCACGTCGGCGGGGGTCAGGCCGTACTGGTTGAGCCGATTGGGGTCGAGCCAGAGGCGCATCGCGTACTGCGAGCCGAAGGCGGTGACCTCGCCCACGCCCTTGACCCGACTGATCGGGTCCTTGATGCGGCTGGCGACGAAGTCGCCGAGATCGGTGCGATCGAGCCGGCCATCACGCGAGACGAAGGCCACCACCATGAGGAAGTTGCGCACCGACTTGGCGACTTGGATGCCCTGCTGCTGCACCCTCTGCGGGAGCATCGGCAACGCCAGCTGCAGCTTGTTCTGCACCTGCATCTGGGCGATATCGGGGTCGATGTCGTTGTCGAAGGTCAGGGTGATCGCGGCGATGCCGGTCGACTCGCTGGTCGCCGACATGTAGCGCAGACCATCGAGCCCGTTCATCTGCTGCTCGATGACCTGGGTGACCGAGTCCTCCAGGGTGCGCGCCGAGGCCCCCGGATAGGTCGCGGTGATGGTGATCGCCGGCGGGGCGATGTTGGGATACTGCGACACCGGCAGCCCCAGGATCGAGAGCACGCCGGCGAGCATGATGACGATGGCGATGACCCAGGCGAACACCGGGCGATCGATGAAGAAACGGGCCATGACGGGCGACCTCTGCTCCAGGATGGACGAATGCGCGAATGCAAGGGCTGACGGCGCCGGGACCGACGCCGTCAGCGGACGGAACGGGGCTTAGTCGCCCGCCGGCGCGGGCGAGTCGATCTCGACGGCGCGCACCTCGGCGCCCGCACGCGCCTTCTGCACGCCCTCGACGATCACCCGATCGCCGTCCTCCAGCCCGGCATCGATCAGCCACTGCCCGTCGATCGCGCGATCGACGGTCAGGGTGCGCTTGACGACCTGCCCGGCGGCATCGACCACCAGCGCCGTCGGCAATCCGCGCCGATCGTGTCGTACCCCCTGCTGGGGCACCAGGATCGCCTGCTCGCGCACCCCCTCCTCGACCAGGGCGCGCACGAACATCCCCGGCAACAACAGATGATCGGGGTTGGGGAAGGTTGCGCGCATGGTCACCGCGCCGGTGCCCGGATCCACCGTCACCTCGGAGAAGGCGAGACGGCCGGCCAGCGGGTACTCCGAGCCATCCTCGAGGATCAACCGCACCCGCGGCTGTTCGCCCTCAGGGCGCGACAGCCGACCATCGTCGAGCGCCTGGCGCAATCTCAGCAGCTGGGCGCTCGACTGAGTGATGTCGACATAGATCGGGTCGAGCTGACGCACCGTGACCAGCGCCAGCGACTGGTTGGCGGTGACCAGGGCGCCCTGGGTCACCACCGAACGACCGACCCGGCCATCGATCGGCGAGGTCACCCGGGTATAGGCGAGGTTGATACGGGCGGTGGCGAGCGCCGCCTCGTCGACCGCGACGGTGGCGATCGCCTCCTTGAGCGCGGCCTGGGCGTCGTCGTGATCCTCCTGGCTGACGGCATCGGCGGTCAGCAGGTCGGCATAACGCGCGGCCTTGAGCCGGGCGCGCTCGAGCGAGGCACGCGAGCGCGCGAGCGCCGCCTCGGCGCTGTCGTAGGCGGCCTGATAGAGCGCGGCGTCGAGCTGGTAGAGCACCTGCCCGGCGGTAACGTCACCGCCCTCCTCGAACAGCCGCGCCTCGATGATGCCGCCGACCTGCGGGCGCACCTCGGCGATGCGATAGGGACTGGTGCGTCCCGGCAGCTCGGTGACCAGGGTGGTGGGACGCGCCGCGATCGTCACCACGCCGACCTCGGGGGGGGCGCCACTGGCGCCGGGTGTCCCACCCGGGGCACCGGCGGGACCGCACCCGGTCAGCGACAGGGCGAGTGCGAAGGGGTACAGGAGCACCGGAGCCAGACGGCGACCGTCGAGTGTCATGACAACCTCGGGAGGAAGTGGATTGAACGTTCATTCTAGAATGAGCGTTCAATCTAGTCAGCCGTCCGGCCGACGTCAAGCGTAGAATGCGCCGAGACATTCCCGACACCAGCCGACCGATAGAGGGGAGGAGAGGACGATGCCGCAACCAACGGCGACACCCGAGCCACGCTGCGAGGCCAGACGCAGACAGATCCTCGCGGCCGCCGCCGTCTGCTTCGCCCGCGAAGGCTTCCACGGCGCCAGCATCGCCAAGATCTCCAGGGCCGCGGAGATGAGCCCTGGGCACATCTATCACTTCTTCGAGAACAAGGAGGCGATCATCGCCGCGCTGGTCGAGCACAAGCTCGAACAGTCATTGAGCATGGTGCAGCAGTTCGAGCGCGCCGAGGACGTGCATCAGGCGATGCAGGAGCGCGTCGACACCGGCGTCAACGAGCGCACCGACCTCGACCATGCCGCGCTGGAGCTGGAGATCCTCGCCGAGGCCGCGCGCAACCCGCGGGTCGCGGCGATCGTACAGGCGGCCGATGCGGCCAAGCGCGAGCGGCTCTGTCGGCTGCTGGCAAGCGCCCGGGGGACGCCGCGCGGCGACGAGGCGGCGGCCACCGAGATCATCATGGCGCTGTTCGACGGGCTGGCCTCGCGTGCGATCAGCAACCCCACACTCGATCGCGCCGCCCTGCTCGCCCCGCTGCAGGCGGCGCTGCGCGTGCTCAGCTGAGCGTCACCAGGGGTTGATCCGCCGCTCCGCGCCGCGCCATGCCGGATCGGGCGAGCGCGGGCGATACTCCCGCACCACCAGAGCACGTCCGCCGAGACAGCGTCCGTGCAACCGCGCGATCAGTGCCTCACCCTCGACGCGCGAGGCGGTCCGGGCGACGAAGAAGTGATAGCGACGCCGTCCACGGTCCTCGCCGACATGGCGCCGGAAATCGGCGCGCAGCCCGACCTCGCCGATGCAGCCATGCAGCTCCTGCAGGGTCGCGCGCCCCGGCAGGTTGCCGATGAACACCTCCATCCACCCTCCCCGCCCGGCGTCGTGCGCGGGCTCAGGTCTTGAATCGGGTTGCCTCCGCCTGCAGCTCCTCGGCCAGCCGCTCGAGCTGCTGACCGGCGTGCTCCAGCTCGGTCATGTTCTCGCTGGACCTGTGGTTGGCATCGCTGATCGCCACCACGCCCTGGTTGATCTCGTTGGCCACCGCGGTCTGCTCCTCGGCGGCGGTGGCGATGCGATTCATCATCTCCGAGATCCCGTCGACTGCGCCGGTGATCGCCTCGAGCGACTCGCCGGCGCGCCCGACCCGTTCGACCGACAGTGCCGCCGCCTCCTGACTCTGCCCCATCTCCTGCGCGGCCTGCTGCGAGCTCTGCTGCAGTCGCGCCACCATCGCCTCGATCTCGCGCGCCGAGGACTGGGTGCGACTGGCGAGGGTGCGCACCTCGTCGGCGACCACCGCGAAGCCGCGCCCGGCCTCGCCGGCACGCGCCGCCTCGATCGCGGCGTTGAGCGCGAGCAGATTGGTCTGCTCGGTGATGCTCTGGATGACGTCGAGCACCTTGCCGATGTCCTGGGCGTCGTTCTCGAGCGAGTGCAGCACCCCGGCGGCGGTCTCGATGCGCGCGGCCAGACCGGTGATCGCCTCCACCGTCTCGTGCGCCTGGGTACGCCCCTGATCGGAGAGCGACTTGGCCCCCTGCGCCGAGTCGGCGGCGCTGGCGGTGTTGCGCGCGACCTCCTCGGCCGAGGCGGTCATCTCCTGCATCGCGGTGGCCACGTGCTCGGACTCGACATTCTGCTGCGCCGCCCCCTCGCGGGCCTCGACCAGACTGCCCGACATCTGGGTGGCGGCCGACGAGAGACTGATCGCCGACCCGCCGAGACGCTCGACCAGCTCGCGGAAGTGCTCGAGCATCTGCGCGAAGGCATGGGCGATCTGACCGATCTCGTTGTCGGTGCGCAGATCGATGGCGACCGAGAGATCGGAGTGCTCGGCGATATGCACCATGGTCGCGCGCAGCTGGCCGAGCTGGCTGGTGATCGAGCGATAGGTGACCCAGCCGAGCACCACCAGCACCAGGGTGGTCAGCACCGCCAGACCGATGAACAGCAGTCGCGAGTTGGCATAAAGCGTATTGGCGCGCTCTCGCTCCTCGCCGGCGACCGCGAGCTGCAGCTCGACGAGTTCGGTGATCTTGGCGCTGATCGGGTCGATCTGCTCGTAGAGCGGGCCGTCGAAGGCATCGAGCCGGCCGGCGACCACGCCGCGCATCCCGCCCAGCTCACGCTCGAGCGCGCCGATGGCGCGATCGGCCACGGTGAACAGCGACCTCGCCTCGGCCACCAGCCGCTGCTCCTCCTCGGTCAGCTCGGTCTGCAGATAGGCCGTCCAGTTGCCCTCGATCTCGGCGCGCGCCTCGCGGATGCTGGCGAGCGCCTGCTCGGCGGTGAAACGCCCGGCATTGGCCTTGTTGACGGCGTCGATGACGAACACCGCATAGTCGTCGGCGATGTCCTTGAGCCCCTGCAGGGGAACCACCCGATCCTGGTAGATACGGTCGATCCCGCCATTGACGCGCTGCAGCAAGGTCGTCGCCCCCCAGGTCAAGACCACCATGGCAACGATGGGAATCAGCGCCAGGACCGCGAGCTTGGTGCTCACCTTCGCGTTGTCGATCAGTTTCATGAGATGAGAAAGGCTTCCAGCTAGACAGGCCCCGAGCGGGAACGGCTGGGGCGACTCCCGCGCACCAGTCAGCATCCAGCTGGACCAGATGACAACGACCACGACGGTCGGTGACCTTTCCGTCGCGTCCCGGCGGATCCCCGGCCCGAGTACGCGACGGCCAAAAAACCATATAGAATCCGGGGCGTAATTGCGTTTTCGCAATCAATCCCCGCCGCGCCCCAAACACCAGACGTGGTCGAAAACACCGACACATCGAGCCGGAATGCGCTCGCCGACGGGCATCGACCACAGCTCCAGGCCCCGCGGCCGCCGCTTCAATCATAGCAACGAGACCACCGGAGGCAGGATGTTCGTCGCCAAATCCACCCACCAGCGCATGGTCCAGCAACTGCGCGAGGAGCATGCGGCGCTGCAGGCCGAGAACAGCAGGCTGCGCGAGGAGCTCGAACAGACCCGCGCGGCGCTCGCCGAGGCCCGCGACGCGAGCATTCGCGAGGACCAGCTCAATACCCTGATGGCCAGCCAGAACACCCATACCCGCGCCAGCCTGCAGGACATCCAGGGCAATCTCGCCGGTTCGGTCGAGGACGCCAAGCACACCCTGAGGACGGTGACCGGCGTCACCGACGAGTTCACCGGTGTCGCCGACGAGCTGGTGAGCATCTCCGGCTTCCTCGCCAGCCTCGCCGGGACCGCCGGCGAGGCCAATCAGGTCGTCGGCCGGCTCTCGACCCATGCTGCGAGCATCAACGCCGTGCTCGGTCTGATCCGCACCATCTCCGAGCAGACCAACCTGCTCGCGCTCAACGCCGCGATCGAGGCGGCGCGCGCCGGCGAGGCCGGGCGCGGCTTCGCGGTGGTCGCCGACGAGGTGCGCGCGCTCGCCGACAAGACCCGCGCGGCGATCACCGAGACCCATGACGACATCCAGGAGATGATCGAGGCGGTCGGCAGCGTCGAGCGGATCTCCACCACCCTGGTCGACGGCGTGCGCGAGGTCGATGGCAAGGTCGGCGGCTTCAAGCACCGTCTCGATCGTCTGTACGGCGAGGTCGACACCGCCTTCGGTGACGTTCGTCGGGTCTCCGACAGCGTCTTCATGAGCCTCGCCAAGCTCGATCACGTGCTTTGGAAGGTCAACACCTATGCCTCGGTCGCCGCGCGTGCCCCGGCCTTCGACTTCGTCGACCATCACCACTGCCGTCTCGGCCAATGGTACGAGCACGGCGACGGCGAGGCCTTCTTCTCCGCCGCCGCACACTACCGCGATCTCGAGCCGCCGCACGCGCGCGTACACCAGGCCACCGGCCAGATCTTCGAGCTGCTCGCCCAGACGCCGCTCGACTATGCCGCGCTACGCGCCGCGCTCGAGGAGATGGAGGACGACAGCCGTCAGGTGTTTCTCATCCTCGACAGCATTCGCGCCGACATCGAACAACAAACGCCCACGGCCACCATCGATCGGAGCGCCGCCTGAGCCGGTCGACAAGAACAGGCTCACAGCAGGCCGCGCCCGACCCTCGGCGTCCGCGCATGCTCCATTGGATCCGCGGGAGATCACCCCAACTACTCGAACAGCAAGCCGTTACCGGTCACCATCCAGGCGAGCACACTCAAGACTGTGCTCGTCGACCATCAATAACTGCCGCGAACGGTCCGCACACCCAAGCCAGGCGTGGCGACCCTTGCGTATGTCCCGCGCCGATCCGGTATAGGCAAAGCAAAGGGGGACAGGCATGACGTTGCTCAACAGGCACTCGATCGGTTTCAGGATCGCGCTGTGGTCGGGCTCGATCCTGGTGATACTCGGGTTCGGGATCACCTTCTATGCACTTTCACAGATGCGCACGATGGCCGAAGGGCAACGCCAAGCCGCGATCGAGGCCGCGCGCGAGCTGATCGTTAAAGCGACCCACGAACAAGCCGCGATCATCGAGGCCGACACCGAGGAGCCACTGAGCGTCGTCCGCACCCTTGCCCAGACGCTCGGAGTGGCCGCGCGCAAGGACGCCGACGCCATGACCGACGCCGACTGGAAACGGCTGAGCGAACGCTATCGCCAGATCGAGGCGACCACCGCCATCGCGCGCGCCACCATCGCCGACTATGTCGCCGCCGCGCGGCGTGGCGAACTCACCCGCGCCGAGGCCCAGCAACAGGCCATCGCCGCGATCCGCCGGATGCACTCCGACGAGGGCGACTACATCTGGATCCAGGACCGTTCCAGCCCCTATCCGCGGATGGTGATGGACCCCAATGCACCCGCACTCGACGGTCGCGTGCTCGACGACCCGAGCTACGACACCGCCATGGATGTCGACAAGAACCTGTTCGTCGCCATCGACGAGCAGGTCGCCGACGACGGCGAGGGCCACATCCATTACGACTGGACACCGCCGGGCGAGGACACCGCCCGCCCCAAGCTCGCCTTCGCGCGCCTGGTACCTGAATGGAACTGGGTCGTCGCCTCCTCACTATGGCTCGACGAGATGGCCTTCTTCTCGCGCAGCGACGTCAATCAGATACTGCGTACCGTATTGCTGGAGCACCCTGACTTCCTCGGCATCACTACTGGGTGGGAGCCCAATGCATTCGACGGCGCCGACTCCGACTATGCCGAGACGGCAGGTCATGATGCCAGCGGCCGCTTCATCCCCTACTGGAGCCTCGACGCCACTGGTACCCCACAGGTCGAGCCCCTGGTTGACTACGAGACGCTAGGCGCGGGGGATTACTACATGCTGCCTCGCCAGACGCGTCAGGAGCAGGTCATTGACCCCTACTTCTATCCAGTCCAGGGCGAGGAACGCTTGATCACGTCAATGGTTGCGCCCGTGCTGCAAGGAGAAAAATTCCGTGGCATCGTCGCTATCGACATTGAACTTGGCCACTTCCAACGCCTCGCCGAGGAAACCGCCGCTGGCCTCTACGACGGACAAGCCGAGGTCGCGCTGATAGCCAACGATGGCACCATCATCGGCTCGAGCCGCCGTCCGGACTTGGTCGGAAAACAGCTCGCTGAACTCATCGACACCAGTGATCGCGTCCTCAAAAACATGCGCAGCGGTGACCCGTTACTGATCGAGAACGAGCGCGAGCTGCTCGCCTTCACTCCAATCCAGCTCGGCGTCAACGACCGACCTTGGGGCATTGTCGTGGCGGTACCACTCAAGGCGATCACCGAGACGGCTGATCGCGCTGCCACTGCCGCGCAGCACTCTGCGATGGTGATGGTCGCGGTCTCGGTAACGAGCATCGCGGTTGGTATCTTATTGATGCTAATGGTCACACGCGCCATCGTGCGCCGCATCCAGGGGCTCACCGGGATGATGCGCGACGTCGCCGAGGGCGAGGGCGACCTCACCCGCACCATCGATATCCACGGCAAGGACGAGCTGGCCGAGTTGGCCGCCGCCTTCAACCTGTTCCAGAGCAAGCTGCGCGACCTCATCGCCGAGGTCGCCGGCGGCAATCAGCAACTGGCCGCCGCCGCCGAGGAGCTCTCCGCCACCAGCCAGCAGACCGACGACCAGGTCCGGCGTCAGCAGGCCGAGCTCGAACAGGTCGCCACGGCGATGAACGAGATGACCGCCACCGTCGCCGAGGTCGCGCGCAACGCCACCGAGGCGGCCGCCGCGACCCTGCAGACCGACCAGGACGCCAGTGCCGGGAGTCAGGTGGTGGCCAGCTCGATCGCCTCGATCGAGGTGCTCTCGCAGCGCGTCGAGGGCGCCACCGAGGTCATCGCCCGACTCTCCGAGGACTCGGCCGAGATCGGCAAGGTGCTCGACGTCATCCGCGCCATCGCCGACCAGACCAACCTGCTCGCGCTCAACGCCGCGATCGAGGCGGCGCGCGCCGGCGAACAGGGGCGCGGCTTCGCGGTGGTCGCCGACGAGGTCCGCACCCTGGCCAGCCGCACCCAGGCCTCGACCACCGAGATCCAGCAGATGATCGAGCGCCTGCAGTCGGGCACCAGCCAGGCGGTGGCGGCGATGGAGGAGAGCCGGACCCAGGCCCAGGAGAGCGTCGCCATGGCCGGCGAGGCCGGCAGCTCGCTCGAGCAGATCACCCGCTCGGTGAGCACCATCAAGGACATGAACAGCCAGATCGCCAGCGCCGCCGAGGAACAGGCCGCCGTCTCCCAGGAGGTCGACCGCAATCTCATCAACACCACCCAGGCGATCGAGGGGGTGAGCGCCGGCGCCACCCAGATCAAGCACGCCGCCGGAGAACTGGCCGAGCTCGCCGCCGGTCAGCAGGAACGCGTCGGTCGCTTCAAGGTCTGACCGCCAAGATACCGTCTTGCCCGTCAATCGCCGATCATGCACACCAGCCTCCCCGACTGGAGGCTGGAAGCTGATCGCTGGAAGTTGGTTCGAACCGCCAAGGCGCCCCGGGACGGAACTCGGGGCGCGCCCCACTGGTCAGTGATGAGGATCACCGGCGCGGAGCGCCGAACATATCCAGGCCCAGAACCCAACGCACAAGGATGCCAGCCATCGTGCATCGCCACTGGACCACCGTCCTCGCCCGAGGCGCACTGTTCTCACTGCTCTGGCTGATCCTCGCCGGGACCGACCCCTGGTCCTGGCTGATCGGTCTGCCGAGCGTGGCGCTCGCCACCCATGCCAGCCTTGCGCTCTCGCCCCCGCGCCGACGACGACCGCGGGTCCTGGCGCTACTGGCCTTCATCCCCTACTTCGTCGCCCAGTCGCTGCGCGGCGGATTCGATGTCGCACTGCGGGTGCTGGCGCCGCGACCACGCATTGCCCCAGGCTTCATCGACTACCACTCCCGGCTCACCGATCCCGCCGCACGGGTGATCTTCCTCGACACCGTGAGCCTGCTGCCCGGCACCCTGGGGGCCGACATGCACGGTCAACGGCTGCGGGTACACGCCATCGACACCGGGGTCGACGTCCGCCCCGAGCTCATCGCGCTGGAGCAACGGGTCGCGGCGCTGTTCGCGCGCGAGGGTCACGGATGAGGACGCTCGCGCTGCTCGCCGCCCTGGCCCTGCTCGCCAGCATGTCGCTCGGCCTGATCCAGGTGCTGCGCGGCCCCGGCGCCGCCGACCGGATGATGGGCGTGCAACTGCTCGGCACCAGCGGGATCGGCGTACTCCTGCTGCTCGCCGTCGCCATCGAGCAGCCGGCGCTGATCGACGTCGCGCTGATCTTCGCGCTGCTCGCCGCGGTGGCCGCCGCCGCGCTCACCCGCCGCCGGCTCCAGGAGCCACCCGAATGACCGCCGCGTTCCTCTTCTCCGCGATCACCCTGCCGCTCGGCTGTCTGTTCTTCGCCGCCGGCAGCATCGGGCTGCTGCGCCTGCCCGACCTGTTCACCCGGCTGCACGCCCTGACCAAGGCCGACAACCTCGGTCTCGGCCTGCTGATCTGCGGCCTGCTGCCCTGGGTCGAGTCGCCCTGGCAGGGGCTCAAGCTGGTGCTGATCTGGCTGCTGGTGCTGCTCGCCGGCGCCACCGGCGCCCATCTGGTCGCCAAGCGCGCGCTGCGCGGCGACGGCGAGGACCTGCAATGACCCTATTGCTGTTCGACCTGGTGCTGATCGCCACCCTGCTGACCCTGGCCGTGGCCGCCCTGACCAGCGTCGAGCCGCGCCGCGCGGTGATGCTGTTCATCGCCTTCGGGCTGTGGCTGGCGCTGGTCTGGGCGCGGCTCGGCGCGCCCGACGTGGCGCTCGCCGAGGCGGCGATCGGCGCCGGACTCGGCGGCGCGCTGATGCTCGCCGCGGCGCGGCGCGCGGCACGCCGTCGGCAACGGACCGGGGGGGAGGGATGAACGGCCCGGCACGCCTGCTCGTCGCCCTGCTCGCCGCCGCACTCGGCGGGCTGCTGCTATGGGTGCTGGCCACCGCGCTCGCCGCGCGGCCCGAGCCCGCACTCGCCGAGGCGGCGTTCGCCGCGCTGCCGCTCACCGGGGTCGGCAACCCGGTCACCGCGGTGTTGCTCGACTACCGCGCCTACGACACCCTGCTCGAGCTGGCGGTGCTGCTCGCCGCGCTGCTCGGGATCTGGTCGCTCGGCCCGCCGGCCCCGGCCTATCAGCGCGCCGGCTCGGCGCTGCGGGCGATGGTCGCCTGGGTGGTGCCGCTGCTGATCCTCACCGGCGGCTATCTGCTCTGGGCCGGCGGCCAGGTGCCGGGCGGCGCCTTCCAGGGCGGTGCCCTGCTCGGCGCCGCCGGGGTGGTGCTGCGTCTCGCCGGCGACCCTCGCGCCGGGCTGCCCGGCGAGTCGCTCCAGCGGCTGCTCGCGGTGCTCGGCGTCGGCGCCTTCCTGCTGGTCGGGTTGACGGTGCTCGCGTTCGGGCGCGACCTGCTCGATTATCCGACGGACTGGTCGAAGTGGCTGATCCTCGCCATCGAGGGCGCCGCCACCCTGGCCATCGGCGCCACCCTGGCCGCGGCCTATGTCGGCGGTCGGCCACCGGGGGAGGGGCGATGAGCACGCAACTGCTCTACGGCGGCGCCGGCGTCGCGCTCTGCGTGCTCGGGCTCTGGGCCTTCCTGGTCCATAGGCCGCTGCTGCGCAAGCTGATCGCGATCAACATCATGGGCAGCGGCGTCTTCCACCTGCTGATCGCGCTCGCCGAGCGCGACGGCGCGCCCCCCGATCCGGTGCCGCACGCGCTGGTACTCACCGGGATCGTGGTGGCGGTGAGCGCCACCGCGCTGGCCCTGGTCTTCGGCCGACGACTCGATGAGCAGGGGGGCGTGCCCGAGGATGAACGCTAGCCTGCCGCTCGCGGTCTGCCTGCCGCTGCTCGGCGCGCTGGCCACCACGCTCGCGCCCGCTCGTGCCCGCGCGCTCGGACTGATCGCGGCGCTGGCGAGCAGCGGGGTCGTGCTCTGGCTGGTGGTCGGGGTGTGGGAGCAGGGGCCGCTGCGCGCCAGCCTCGGCGGCTGGTCGGCGCCGCTCGGCATCGCCCTCGCCGCCGACGGCGCGGTCGCCGCGCTGCTGGCGATGACCGCGATGGTCGCGCTGGCCATCAGCATCCATGCCGGAGGGTATTTCCGCGACCCCGAGCGGTTGCGCCAGTTCTGGCCGCTGTGGCTGCTGTTGTGGGCCGCGCTCAACGCCCTGTTCCTCGCCGCCGATCTGTTCAACATCTATGTCGGGCTGGAACTCCTCGGGCTCTCCGGCGCGGCGCTCGCCGCGCTCGGCGGCGGTCGCGCGGCGCTGACCGCGAGCCTGCGCTATCTGCTCGTCGGCCTGCTCGGCTCGATGACCTATTTGCTCGGGGTGGCGCTGATCTATGCCGCCCACGGTCAGCTCGACCTCGCGCTGCTCGGCACCCGGCTCGGCCCCGGGCTGGTGGATGCCACCGCGCTGGCGCTGCTGAGCCTGGGGCTGGCGCTCAAGGCCGCACTCTTCCCGCTGCACTTCTGGCTACCGCCGACTCACGCCAACGCCCCGGCGCCGGTCAGCGCCGCGCTCTCGGCGCTGGTCGGCAAGGTCGCCGCCTGGCTGCTGCTGATGCTCTGGCTCGGCCCCTTCGCCGCGGTGACCCAACCCGCCGCGGCCACCCTGCTCGGTCTGCTCGGCGCCTGCGGCGTGATCTGGGGGTCGTGGCGGGCGCTGCGCGCCGAGCGGCTGAAGCTGCTCGCGGCCCACTCCACGGTCGCTCAGATCGGTTATCTGTTCCTCTTCGTCCCCCTGATCCAGGGGCTCGACCCAGGCCCCGAGCGCACCGCCCTGCTCGGCGCCCTGTTGCTGATGGCGCTCACCCACGGGTTCGCCAAGGCCGCCTTCTTCCTCGCCGCCGGTCAGGTCCAGCAGCTCGCCGGGCATGATCGCATCGATGCCCTCGGCGGCACCGCGCAGCGACTGCCGGCGACCACCTTCACCCTCGGACTGGCCGGGGTGGCGCTGATCGGGCTGCCGCCGAGCGGCAGCTTCATCGGCAAGTGGCTGCTCCTGGAGGCGGCCATCGATCAGGGCCAGTGGTGGTGGATCCTGCCGGTGCTCGCCGGCACCCTGCTCGCCGCGGCCTATGTGTTCCGGGTGCTGGCGCGCGCCTTCAACCAGGAACCCACGCCGCTGCACTTCGTCACCCAGGTGCGCGCGGAGCTGCCGGGACTGGTGCTGGCGTTGCTCGCGGTGGCCGGCTTGGGGCTGGCGACCGGCGCGCTGTGGGGGCTGCTCGAGCCGGTGGAGATCGACCGATGAGCAGCGCGCTCGACACCCTGCTGCCGCTGCTGATCGTCTGCTCCTCGCTGGTGCCCGGGGCGGCGATCTTCCTGGTGCGCGAGGACAGCCATCTGCTGCGCACCAGTCTCAACATGGCCGGCGCCCTGACCAAGCTGGCGCTGGTCGGGGTGATGATCTGGGGGGTCTATCACGAGCACGACTACGAGAGCCGTATCAGCCTCGCCCCCGGACTCGATCTGGTGTTCGCCGCCGATGCGCTCTCGGTGCTCTTCGTCACCCTCTCCTCGGTGCTCTGGCTGGTGACCACCATCTATGCCATCGGCTATCTCGAGCGCACCCCCAACCGCAGCCGCTTCTTCGGCTTCTTCAGTCTCTGCGTCTCGGCCACCGTCGGCATCGCCCTGGCGGGCAACCTGCTCACCTTCGTCATCTGCTACGAGATCCTCACCCTCGCGACCTATCCGCTGGTGGCCCATCGCGGCACCCCGGAGGCGACTCGCGGGGCGCGCATCTATCTCTACTACACCGTCGGCGGCGGCGCCCTGCTGCTGCTCGGCGCGGTCTGGCTGCAGACCCTCGCCGGGCCGCTCGACTTCGTCCAGGGCGGCATCCTCGGCGATCTGCCGGCGACGCTGCACGGTCAGTTCCAGGTGATCTTCGTGCTGCTGCTCGCCGGGCTCGGGGTCAAGGCCGCGCTGGTGCCGCTGCACGGCTGGCTGCCGCAGTCGATGGTGGCCCCGGCGCCGGTGAGCGCGCTGCTGCACGCGGTGGCGGTGGTCAAGGCCGGCGCCTTCGGTATCGTCCGCGTGGTCTATGACGTCTACGGCGTGGGGCTGGCCGACGCGCTCGGGCTGCTCGCGCTGCTCGGCGCGCTGGCCTCCGTCACCATCCTCTACGGCTCGCTGCGCGCCCTGGTCCAGGACGGGCTCAAGACCCGGCTGGCCTACTCCACCGTCAGCCAGGTCTCCTACATCGCGCTCGGCACCTCGATCTTCGGCCCGATCGCCACCGTCGGCGGGCTGGTCCATCTGGTCCACCAGGGGATCATGAAGATCACCCTGTTCTTCTGCGCCGGCAACTATGCCGAGACCCTCGGCATCCACCGGGTCAGCCAGATGGACGGGGTCGGACGGCGCATGCCCTGGACGACGCTGGCCTTCAGCGCCGGCGCGCTGGGCATGATCGGCATCCCGCCGCTGGCCGGCTTCGTCAGCAAGTGGTATCTCGGGCTCGGCGCGATCGACGGCGGTGCCGACTGGGTGCTGGCGGTGCTCGCCGCCAGCGGCCTGCTCAACGCCGCCTACTTCCTGCCGATCCTCTATCGCGCCTGGTTCCGCCCCCCACCCGAACACTGGCCGGAGGAGCGGATCGCGCGGCGCCGTCTCGAGACCCGCGCGGCGCTGCTGTGGCCGCCGCTGATCACCGCGACCCTCTGTCTGCTCGCCGGTCTGTTCGCCGCCGCACCCTTCAGCCCGCTGGAGTGGGCCGAGCTGATCGCGCGCCGGGAGTATGATCGATGAGCGCCTGGCTGCTGCTCGCCGCCTGGATCTGGCCGCTGCTGCTGGCCCCCTTCGCATCCAGCACGCGCCATGGCCGCTGGCTCGCCGCGCTCGGCCCCCTGCCGGCGCTCGGCGCAACGCTCGTGGTGCCGCTCGGCACCCGTATCGAGCTGCCCTGGCTGCTGCTCGGCACCCAGCTCGGACTCGATCCACTGGGACGCACCTATCTGCTGTTCACCGCGCTGCTGTGGCTGGTCGCCGGGATCCATGCCGGCAGCGCCGGTCTCGGTCCCGCTGCCGGGCGCTTCCGCGCACTCTTTCTGCTCGCCATGGCCGGCAACCTGTGGCTGATCGTCGGCCAGGATCTGGCGAGCTTCTATGCCGGCTTCGCGATCATGGGGCTGGCCGCCTACGGACTGGTGATCCACGAGGGCAACGCGCGCGCGCTGCGTGCCGGGCGGGTCTATCTGGCGATGGCGCTGCTCGGCGAGGTCACCCTGTTCGCGGCCCTGGTGCTGATCGCCAGCGAGAGCGGGACGCTCGCCCCGGCGCCGCAACAGCTCGCCACGCTCGGACCTGCGGCCATCGGACTGCTGCTCGCCGGGCTCGCGGTCAAGGCCGGGCTGATGCCGCTGCACCTGTGGCTGCCGCTCGCCCACCCGGCGGCGCCGGCGGCGGCCAGCGCGGTGTTGAGCGCGACCATGATCAAGGTCGCGCTGCTCGGCTGGCTGCGCTATCTCCCGGTGGGCGTGATCGCCCTGCCCGGCTGGGGCGAGCTGCTGACCGGCATCGGGCTGCTGACCCTGGCGCTGGCCTTGCCGATCGGACTGATGCAGACCGAGGCGAAGACGGTGCTGGCCTACTCGAGCATCGCCAAGATGGGGCTGCTGGCGGCGCTGCTCGGAGCGATGCTCGCCGAGCCGACGCTGGCCGAGGTCGGGGTGGGCGCACTGGCGCTCTATGTCGTCCACCATGCCCTGGTCAAGGGCGGCCTCTTCCTCGGGGTGGGGCTGCGCAAGGCGGGCGCGCCGGCGCAGCCACTGATCCTCGCCGGCATGGCGCTGCTGGCGCTGGCGATGGCCGGCGCGCCGCTGACCAGCGGGGCCGCGGCCAAGGCGGCGGTGGCGCCGTTGCTCGAACACGCGCGCTGGCCGTGGATCCTCACCCTGGTGAGCGCCTCGGTGGTGGTGACCACCCTGCTGATGGCGCGGCTGCTGTGGTTGGTGGCCGGGATCGAGGCGCGCCCCCACCCCGCTCAGGGCTGGGCGCTGGCGAGCTGGGGTGGGCTGGTCGCGCTGGTGGTGCTGTTCCCGCTGCTCGTACCGGCGCCCCCCGAACTCAAGGACGCCCTCCTGGTCGGCGCCGGGGTGGTGCTGGCGTTACTGGTCTGGCGCTGGCCCGGCCCCTTGCGCCGTCTCGCCGGGCAGGTCCCGCCCGGCGACCTGCTGGCGCTGCTCGCTCCTCCGTGGCGTGTCATCACACACGTCTGGCAGCGCCTGGCAACAGCGTGGCTGGCGCTGACGCGTCCTCTCGTCGCCCGCCTTGAGGACACACTCACCCTCGGCCCGGCGGTCGCCGACGGCGAGCACGGACTACGCCGCTGGCCGGTTGCCGGGGCGCTGTGGCTGACCCTGCTGCTGCTGTTGATCGGCGCACTGTGGCGTGTGCCGGTCGAGATCGCGGCCAGGCCCATGGAGTCCGACCCCCTGATCGAATCCATCTCGGAGATCGAATCCATCTCGGAGATCGAATCCATCTCGGAGATCGAATCCACCTCGGAGATCGAATCCACCTCGGAGATCGAATCCACCTCGGAGATCGAGGCCACCTCGGAGATCGAAGCCATGCCGGAGGTCGAGAGCACGCCGGATGACCCCTCGCCGCAGATCGAGTCCATACAGGAGGCGGAGGCCACGCCGCGGGTCGAGCCGGGATCGACGCCGGGAGCGAGCGCCTGCGACCCGGCGCGCCCCTTCCTGCTCGCCGCCCCCGACGACGCCGAGGACCTGTTACGACTGCCCCGCTGCGACAGCGAGGGCAGCACACTCGACGCGCCCGAGCTGAGCAACGCCCTGGTGCGCCGGGTGCAGCACTGGCTGGTCGCGCTGGGGTTCGATCCGGGGCCGGTCGACGGGCTGATCGGGCCACGTACCCGCGCGGCGATCCGCGCCTTCGAGCGTGACCGGGGAGACCCCGCGCGCGGGGCGATCGACTTCGAGCTGCTCGAACGACTGACCGCCCCGGCGCGCTGAGCACCCGAACGAGGGAGCGCTAGGCGGCGGCGTCCCAGCGGCTCAATCGCGCGCGGGTCTTGTCGAGTTGGCGGATGAGCTGCTCGCTCTCGGCGTCGAGGAACTCGATGAAGGCGCTGGTCACCACCGACAGCTCCTTGCCCTTGGCGTGGGCGACGTGCCACTGGCGCTGCAGCGGAAAACCCTCGACATCGAGCAGCGCGAGCTGCGAGCGCGCACCTTCCTGAGTCAGGGTGTGGAGCGACAAAATCGACAGTCCGAGCTTGCCGTAGATGGCATGCTTGATCGCCTCGTTGCTGCCGAGCTCCATGCGCACGTGCGGCCGCAACCCGGCGCGCTCGAAGGTCTGCAGCACCACGTCGCGGATGCCCGAGCCGGGCTCGCGCATGATCAGGTGCTCCTCGGCGATCCGCGCCAGCGGGATGGCGCGCTCGCGCGCCAGCGGGTGGTCGCGATGGGCGACCACATAGAGCGGATTGGGCGCGAACACCCGCGAGCACAGGTCGATCTCGCGATCCGGGGTCTGGCCGAGGATATAGAGATCGTCCTTGTTGGCGAGCAAGCGCTCGAACACCCGATCGCGATTGGTGACCTTGAGCGAGACGTCGACCCCGGCGTGCTGCTGGCAGAAGCGTCCGAGCACCTCGGGGGCGAAATACTTGGCGGTGCTGATCACGCACAGACGCAGATAGCCGCGCTTGAGCCCCTTGAGATCGGCGACCTTCATCTCGAAGCGGTCGAGGGTGCCGAACATCTCCTTGACCGCCACCTCCAGCTCGCGACCGGCCTCGGTGAGATGGACCTGGCGGCCGATCTGCTCGAACAGCGGCAACCCGATGGCATCGCTCAACCGCTTGATCTGGGTGGAGACCGTCGGCTGGGTGAGATAGAGCTCGTCGGCGGCCTTGGTGAAGCTCTTGAGCCGGGCGATGGCCTCGAACACCTGCAACTGACGCAGGCTGACATGACGGACGAGGTTGAGCATGGGATCGAACATGGGGCACCCCGATGGCTGCGCTGACGGATGGATGCCGGGCCGCGCATCCTGGCGACGGCTCGGATCAGTCCGGCCAGACCCGGCGTCGCGGCAGCCGCGGTGCGGGCGCGGGCGACCCGGCGCGCGGCGCGGCC
>NZ_RHFI01000023.1:0-50966 GCF_003718685.1 Marichromatium sp. AB31
GCAACCCCAGCGCCGCGAGCAGCGCGCGCACCCGCCGCCCCTCGTCGAATCCCTCCGCGCTCAGGCGTCGCCGCGCGCCACCGATCCGCATCGTCCATCCTCCCTAGCTCGACTGCGCACCCTCGCGCTGCTGCAACTCCCACATCGCCGCGTACTGACCGCCGGCGGCGAGCAACTGCTGGTGGGTCCCCTGCTCGCGGATACGCCCGGCCTCCATCACCAGGATGCGGTCGGCCTCGACCACCGTCGAGAGACGGTGCGCGATCACCAGGGTGGTGTGGTTCTCGGCGACCTCGGCCAGGGTCTGCTGGATGGCCTGCTCGGTGTGGCTGTCGAGCGACGAGGTGGCCTCGTCGAAGACCAGGATGCGCGGGCGCTTGAGGATGGTGCGGGCGATCGCCACGCGCTGCTTCTCGCCGCCGGAGAGCTTGAGCCCGCGCTCGCCGACCACCGTCTCCCAACCATCGGGCAGCGACTCGATGAAGTCGCGAATGTGCGCCATCTCGGCGGCCTGCTCGATCTCGGCGCGGCTCGCCCCGGGGCGACCGTAGGCGAGATTGTAATAGATGCTCTCGTTGAACAGCACGGTGTCCTGCGGGACGATGCCGATGGCCGCGCGCAGGCTGTCCTGGGAGACGGCGCGGATGTCCTGACCATCGATCAGCACCCGCCCGCCGATCGGGTCGTAGAAGCGAAACAGCAGCCGCGACAGCGTCGACTTGCCCGCGCCGCTGTGCCCGACCACCGCCACCGTCTGCCCGGCGGGGATGGTGAAGTCGACATCGCGGAGGATGGCGCGCTCGGGCTGGTAGTAGAAATCGACGTGCTCGAAGCGCACCTCGCCGGTGCGCAGCGCCAGCGCCGGGGCGCCCGGGGCGTCCTCGATCTCGGGCTCGCGTTCGAGCAGCTTGAACACCAGATCCATGTCGGCCAGCGCGTACTTGATCTGGCGATAGACGATGCCGAGCATCCCGAGCGGGATGAACAGCTGCAGCAACAAGGCGTTGACCAGCACCAGATCGCCGATGCTCATGCTGCCGTCGACCACCCCGCGGGCGGCGAGGATCATGATCAGGGTGACGCCGACGGAGATGATCGCCCCCTGGCCGAAGTTGAGCACCGACATCGAGTTCTGGCTGCGTACCGCCAACCCCTCCCAAGCGTCGAGGGTGGCGTCGTAGCGTTCCAGCTCCAGGCGCTCGTTGCCGAAGTACTTCACCGTCTCGTAGTTCATCAGGCTGTCGAAGGCCTGACTGTTGCCCTGCGAGTCGAACCGGTTCATCTGGCGGCGGTAGTCCATCCGCCACTCGGTGATGGCGAAGGTGAAGACGAAATAGACCGCCACCGTGGCGAAGGTCACCAGGGTGAAGCTCAGCGCGTACTGCCCGAGCAGCACCACCGCGATCAGCAGGAACTCGACCACCACCGGCAGCACGCTGAACACCACATAGTTGAGGATGGTCGAGACCGAGCGGGTGCCGCGCTCCAGATCGCGACTGATCGCCCCGCTCTGGCGTCCCAGGTGGTAGCGCAGCGAGAGCCGGTGCAGATGCGTCAGCACCCGCGTCGAGAGCCGACGCATGGCGCGATAGCGCACCCGCGCGAAGACCACGTCGCGCAACTCGTTGAACAGCGAGGACGAGAGCTTGAGCGCACCATAGCCGAGCAGCAGCGTCAGCGGCAGCACCAGCGCCTGGGTCTCGGGGTGCTCGAAGGCATCGACGATCTCCTTGAGCAGCATCGGCACCCCGACGTTGGCCACCTTCGCCAGCACCAGACAGCCGATGGCCAGTGCCGCGCGCCCCCGGAACTCCCAGAGGAAGGGCAACATCGCCCGCAGATTGTGCCAGTCACGGCGGTCGCCGTGGATGCGCTCGGTGGCGGAGATTCGTTTCATGGGCATGGCTTGAGCCGGCGCGCCGGCTTGGCTGGAGGTGGAACAACGGACGTCGTGGCGCACCACACCGGGGCACGAGACCCCGACCGGCACGTCCGGCGTTCAGGGGAAGCAATTATGCGGCCAAGCGCGGTTGGGCTCCAGCGTGGCCAGACAAGCCGCTGTCATGCCGACCCGATCCAGCGGGGTCCGTGCAGGAAACGGATTTGAACCACGAAGTGGCGAAGAGCGCGAAGGGTTTTCGTGTCGGGGCCGGTGCCTCACACGTCTTGTGACACGCCCCGTTGTTCGGTCAGAATCCTGGAGGCCAATGGATGAACAGATCTCGGGAGCCGTCACCGTCATGGAGCAGCCTATCACCCAACCTCCCTTCGTTGGCGCCTCGCGCATGCGGCTCGTTGACGGCTTGCTCTCGGTGCTGGATGAGGTCAAGACGCACCGCGAGACCCGGCTGGTCTCACTGGAGGCGCCCTCCGGCTGGGGAAAGACGCGAGTCGCCCAGGAGTTCTACGCCCGGCTCGCCGCGCGCGAGGCCGAGGGCAATCCCGAACGCTACTGGCCGGCCAGCATCCTCGACACCATTCCGCAGGCCCGGCTCGATCAGGTCGGCTCGCGGCGCAAGCATGTCTACCCCAAGTGGGTCGAGCGCACGCCCAATGCCCTACCGAGCTTCTTCTGGTGGGGCATCGCCTGCGACATGCGCAGCGACGGCACCCCATCGGAGGCCTTGCTCACCGATCTGCGCCAACTCGAGACGCACGCCCTTTATCTGGAAGCGGCCTGGGCGGCGGCGGTCTCGTTCAAGGAGCGACATTTCCCCAGTCTCGAGCAGGCCCGCACGCGCTTTCTCCGCGCCCGAAAAGCGATCATGGAGGGAGGTTTTGATGAAATCGTTGGGTCGGTAATCGGCAGCGGATTGGAACTCTCTCTTGGCGGCGGCATCCTCGCGCAAATCGCCCGACTCACGGCGGGCAAGGCCATCGAAGGCAGACGCAACGCGGCCCACATCAAGGCCGGTGGCCGCCTGGAGATGGATCAACCGACGGATATCATCGACGGGTCGGTCGACCTCATCACCCGGCTCGCTCACCCCGAACTGCCATTCGTCATCTTCGTCGAGGATCTGCACCGCGCCACGCCACTGGTCGAAGAGCTACTGGCCCGACTGGTGCGCTCGAACGCCGCCATCCTCATCATCACCAGCACTTGGCCGGGAGAACTCGAAAGGCTCACGCAGCTCAACGCGCTGCTGGAGGACGCAACCCTGCGGCAGCGCTGCCGACGTATCCGCCATGATCAGCCACCGCCCCCGTCCTTCCCGGCTGACGCTTCTCTCGACGCCCTCCCCACCGAGTCCCTGGCCGAGCTGGTGAACGCCTACTACCCAGGCACGGTCGCCGAAGTCGTGGATCATCTGTCGCGGCGCTACAACAACCCACTCCCGCTGGAGCTGATCTGCACCATGCCAAAGCTCCAGCGTCGCTATGGCGGCCGCGCGCTCGAACTCAGCTTGCAAGACATCGACAAACTGCCCGACAACGACGTCCATGCACTCTATCGCGCACTCTGGGAGGAACTACCAGAGACCGCCCGCCAGGCCCTCGCCCTGGCCACGCTCGCCATCCCGGACCGATCCAACGCCTGGCACAACGGCCTCACCGGTCAGGCCATCGCGGCCTACAGCGATCTGACCGACAACACGCGCATCGCCGAGCACCTGACAACAGACCAAATCCCCCACGGCTGGGTGCGGGCCATCGAGGCCCTGCTTCGTCGCTTCAACGAGCCAGATCAGCGACGGATCGCTGAGGAAGAGCGCGGGCAATTCCTCTTCGATCCTGACATCGACGCCTTCTATCGACACCTTGGGGAACAGATCCGACACCAAGCCCCCGGAGAGACCGAGCGCGAGACCCAACATCGGGCCTGGCTCACACTCACGCTCCACCACCAGGGCAAGGGCGAGATCACCGACACCGAAGCCCTGCTGGCCATTCGAACCCTCCAGCAAGCCCTGGCCGACCTGCCACGAGAACTGCCGACCCGGATCGAGTTGGGCGACTATCTGAAACGATTGCAGGTCAACGAGGAGTCGCCCGAGTTACTCGAAGCAAGGGCAGCTTATGGTCAAGCCCTTGGCGAATCGGGAAAACTCAAAGAGGCTCTCAACAGCCTGCAGGCCCTGCTCCCCGATTACACCCGCATCCTCGGGCCCGAGCATCCCGACACGCTTAACACGCGCCACAATATCGCTTACTTGCAAGCAGAGTCCGGCGCCATTGAGGCCGCGCTCAAAGCCTTCGAAATACTACTCAAGGACCAGACCCGCATTCTTGGACCTGACCACCCGCTCACACTCATTACGAGCAACAATATCGCACGCTGGCAAGCACAGTCTGGCGCTATCGAAATCGCTCTCAAGTCCTTTGAAAACCTACTCGCGGATCAAACCCGTATCTTTGGCGCCGGGCATTTAATCACTCTCACTACGCGCAGCAACATCGCTTACTGGCGAGCTGAATCCGGTGCTATCGAGACCGCACTCGAGGACTTCGACCTCCTGCTTTCAGATCAAACCCACACCCTTGGCCCTGATCATCCCGAAACATTTAAAACACGCAATAACATTGCACTCTTTAAAGCAAAATCCGGCGCTATCGAGATCGCAACTAAAACCTTCGAACGCCTTCTCATAGATCAAACTCGCACCCTTGGACCAGACCACCCCAACACACTCATCACGCGCAACAACGCTGCGTACCAGCAAGCAGAATCTGGGGCCATTAATAAGGCAATAAATTCCTTTGAAGAACTACTCGCCGACCAGAATCGCATTCTTGGACCTGACCACCCAGAAACACTCAAAACACGCAACAACATCGCACTTTGCCAAGCAAAGTCCGGCGCATTCAAGGAAGCGCTTAAATCCTTCGAGAGATTGCTCAGTGATCAGGCTAAAATTCTTGGCGCTGATCACCCAGACACGCTCACCATACGCAATAATTTTGCTTACCAGCAAGCCGAGTCCGGAGCCATCAAAGACGCACTAAACACTTTCAAATCACTACTCACTGACCAGAATCGAATTCTTGGACCTGACCACCCAGATACATTCAGAACACGCAATAACATCGCATTTTTTCAAGCCAAGTTAGGCGCATTTAATGAAGCGCTTAAATCCTTCGAGCGATTGCTTAGGGATCAGGCTAAAATTCTTGGCGCTGATCACCCAGACACGCTCACCACGCGCAATAACTTTGCTGATCAGCAAGCAGCGTCCGGAGCCATCAATGACGCACTAAAAAATTTTAAAAAACTGCTAACGGACCAAAATAGAATTCTTGGCCCAGATCACCCAGATACACTCAGAACGCGCAACAACATCGCACTCTGCCAAGGAAAGTGTGGCGCCATCGAGACTGCTCTCGAAAAATTCAAAATCCTGCTTAAGGATCAAACGCGCATTCTTGGTCCTGACCATCCCCTCACTCTCAACACATGCAATAACATCGCTTACGGACAGGCAAAGTCTGGCGCCATCGAAACTGCACTTGAGACCTTTGCGGCCCTTTACGCCAATCAAATCCGCGTTCTTGGACCCGACCATCCCGACACGCTCAAAACGCGCAACAACATCGCTTTCTGGCAAGCAAAGTCCGGTGCCACTAAAACCGCGCTCGCGGCCTTCAAGGCTCTGCTCCCAGATCAAACCCGCGTCCTCGGCCCAGACCACCCTCATACGCTCAACACACGAAAAAGCATCGTTTATTTGCAAAATAAGTAGCCCACGGCAAACCATGAACATCTACCAATTTACAGATAGAATGGTCGACAACGTGGTGACAAGCGCGGATCGGCACGCCCAACGAGCGGTCTGACTCGCCCCGCCTCGTCATCTCCCAGGCACAACCAAGGAGCCCCCATGTCTCTTCCCGAACAATCCGGCTGCGCCCTGCACGAGCCGTTCGCGCTTCAGGTGCTGGGTGAGGAGATGGCGCCCGAGTTCCCCGATCGTTGCATCGTGGTGATCGAGCCGACGCCGCAGTGTGTCGACGGGGCCTATGTGTTTGCCGAGGTCGAGGGGGTGCGTTGGTTTCGGCAGTATCGGCGCGACGCGGCGGGCGAGCGGTTGGTGGCGCTCAATCCGCGCTATCCCGAGATCCGGCTCGACGGGCTGGAGTGGGCGGTGCTGGGGGTGATCATCCAGCGCAACATCCGCCGTCAGGTCAAGCACTACGACGACAGTCTCGCCACCGATCTCACCGGCCAGTGATGTCCCCTTCTCTCCGCGCGGCGCTGTCGTTGCCGCTGGTGTTGGCGCTGCTGCTCGGCGGCTGTGGCGATGAGGCGCCGTCCCAGGCGCGCGCGGCGCGGCCCGCGCCCAAGGCGCATCTGGTCGCGGCGCTGCAGGTGGCGCCGAGCGCGGTGCCGATCACCCACGAGCGCCCGGGCTCGCTGCGTTATCGTCGGCTGGTGCGGGTGTTCAATCAGGAGGAGGGGCGGATCACCGCGCTCGATCTCTACGAGGGCGACCGGGTCGAGCGCGGTCAGTTGCTGGTGGCGCTCGACGATCGGCTACTGGAGGCCGAGATCGCCGCGGCGCACGCCACCCTCGAACAGGCCGAACTCGATCTGAAGCGGCTCGAGGACCTGCGCGCGCGCCGCGCCGTCTCCGAGTCGGAGGTGAGCCTCGCGCGCACCGCGCTGCGGGTGGCGCGCGCCGAGCTGGAGCTGCTGGAGACGCGCCGCTCCTTCACCCGGATCGAGGCGCCCTTCGCCGGGGTGATCACCGAGCGGCTGGTCGAACCGGGAGACTTCGTCTCCAAGAACACCCAGTTGCTCGCGCTCGCCGACCCGGACTCGCTGGTCGCCGAGGTCGCCGCCTCCGAGCTGCTGCTGCCGCACCTGGCCGTCGGCGACGCGGCGAGCCTGCGCATCGACGCGCTCGGCGCGCAACGCTTCCCGGCGCGGGTGCTGCGCATCCACCCCAGTCTGGAGCGGCGCACCCGCCAGGGCATCGTCGAGCTGGCGCTCGACCCCATCCCCGCCGGGGCGCGCGCCGGGCAGTTCGTGCGCGCGCGGCTCGAGAGCGCGCCGGTCGCGCGGCTGCTGATCCCCTTCAACGCGCTGCGGCGCGATCGCCAGGGCGAGTTCGTCTGGCTGATCGACGCGCAAGGTCGCGCGGCGCGGCGCGCGGTGCGCAGCGGTCTGCAGGTGGAGGACCGGGTGGAGATCCGCGACGGGCTGGCCCCCGGCGAGCGGGTGATCACCCGGGGTTTCCTCGGGCTGCGCGCGGGCAAGGCGGTGGATGTCGTGTCAGACTGAGTGATCCCATCGCCACTGACGACAGCCATGCCTATTGCACCGATGCACATCGAACGTCTCTATCAGGCCGTCGAGCTGGTCAGCGCCAGCCGGTTGCGCGCCAACGCCCCCGCGCTCACCCGGCTGCACAGCTACCCGGCGCTGCTCGGCGCCGCCCAGGCGCCGGCGAGCGACACCACCGAGGCCTTCCTGCGCTGCGCCGCCCTCGCCCACGCCTGGAGCACGCAGGCGCTGCGCCTCGACACCGCCGAGCTGGGCGCGGCGATCGCCGCCTTCGACGCCGCGCGCGCCCCCGAGGCGGTGGTCGGCAGCGGCCTGATCGACCCGGTGGCGGCCTGTCTCGGCTCGCTGGAGAACGCCGCGACCCTGCTCCATCTGGCCAACCCCGCACGCTTCTCGCTGTGGGACCGCGAGCTGGAGGCGGTGCACCTCGGCGAGCCGCCCTCGGAGTATCACATGGGGCAGGCGCGCAGCTATCTGCGCTTCCTCGCCACGGCGCAGGAGGTGATCGCCCACCCGCTGTTCCTCACCTTCCACCATGCCTTCTGCACCACCCACCAGGCGCGGTTGCAGCGCCTCGGCATCCCGCCCTACCCGCTCAGCGAGCTGCGGGTGGTGGAGTCGGCCGCCGCCGAGCTGGCCCGCGCCGGGCGCTGAGGGGCGGCGGTGGTCGCGGCGCTGTCGAGCTGGTCGGTGCGCCACCCCATCGGGGTGGTGGCGCTGACGCTCGCGGTGATGGTGCTCGGCGCACTCTCGCTGAGCCGGCTCAACATCGACCTGTTGCCGCAGATCGTCTACCCCGACGTGCGCGTGCGGGTGCTCGACCCCGGCGTGCCGGCGGAGGTGATGGAGGACGAGTTCACCCGGCAGCTCGAGGAGCAACTGGCGATCACCGAGGGGGCGATCGCCATCCAGTCGCAGACCAGCGAGGGGCGCAGCGCGGTCGATCTCTCCTTCCGCTACGGCACCGACATCGATCAGGCGTTGCAGGACGCCAGCGCCCGGCTCGACCGCGCCAAGCGTTTCATCCCCGACACCGACGAGCCGCCGATCATCTACAAGCGCGACCCCTTCCAGTTGCCGGTGGCCGAGTACGTGGTCGGCTCCGACAGCCGCGACCCGGTGGCGCTGCGCGCCTGGGTCGACTACCGCCTCGCCCCGGCGCTGCTCAACCTGCCGGGGGTGGCCGCCGCCGAGGTCGGCGGCGGGCTCGAACGCGAGGTACAGGTGATCGCCGATCAGTACCGTCTCGCCGCGCTCGGGCTGGACGCGCGCGACCTGGAGGCACGGCTGCGCGAGACCAACCAGGACGTCGCCGGGGGACGGTTGCGGATGCCCGAGGGCGAGATCAGCGCCCGCGCCCAGGGGCGCTTCGAGTCGGTCGCCGAGATCGCCGCGCTGCCGCTGCGTCTCACCGAGACCGAGCGCCCGACGGCGCTGCTGCGCCTCGACGAGGTGGCGCGGGTGATCGACGGCGCGGCCGAGGAGCGGCTGCGCATCCGGCTCGACGACCGCCCCGGGGTCAAGCTCTCGATCCAGAAACAGCCGCTGGCCAACACCGTCGCCGTGGTCGATGCCGTCGACCGGGAACTCGAACGTCTCGCCGCGCAGCGGCGCATCCCCGAGGACATCGCCATCGAGCGCGTCGACGATCAGGCGCGCTACATCCGCCAGTCCCTGGCCAACGCCATCGGCGCGGCGGGCAGCGGCGCGCTGCTGGCGATGGCGGTGGTCTATCTGTTCCTCGGCAGCCTGCGCCGCACCCTGATCATCGGCTCGGCGATCCCGATCGCGGTGCTGGTGACCTTCATCCTGATGGCCGCCAACGGGCTGACCTTCAACATCATGACCCTCGGGGGCCTGGCGCTCGGCATCGGCATGCTGGTCGACAGCACCATCGTGATGCTGGAGAACATCCAGCGCCACCAGCGCGCCGGGCGCGCCCCGGAGGCGGCGGCCGACGCCGCCGCGCGCGAGGTGACCAGCGCGATCGTCGCCTCGACCTCGACCAACCTCGCCGCGGTGCTGCCCTTCCTGTTCATCGGCGGGCTGGTGGGGCTGCTGTTCGAGGAGCTGATCTTCACCATCTCGGCGGCGATCCTCGCCGCCATGGTGGTCGCCCTGACGCTGGTTCCGGCGCTCGCCGGGCGCGTCCCGGCAGCCGCCGAGGGGCGCGTGCGCGCGGCCATCGACGCCGCCGTCGCGGCCCTGCAGCAGGGCTACGCGCGACTGCTCGGGCGGCTGCTCGGCTGGCGCTGGGCGGTGCTCGGGGTGTTCATCGCTGCGCTTGCCGCGAGCCTGCCGTGGCTGCTCGCCGCGCCGCAGAGCTTCCTGCCCGAACTCGACGAGGGCGATGTGCGCATCAGCCTCACCGCCGACGACTGGGTCGACATCGAGCACATGGACGCGCTCACCCGCGCCGTCGAGTCGGTGGTGGCCGAGCAGCCGGGGGTGCGCGCCATCTTCACCACCGTCGGCGGCTTCGTCTTCGGCCGGTCGAGCTTCGAGAGCCCCAACCGCGCGAGCCTCCAGGTGCTGCTCGACCCGCTCGCCGAGCGCGCGCTCGACACCCCCGCCTGGATCGCCGCCACCCGCGCGGCGATCGCCGAACGCGCGCTGCCGGGGCTGCGCGTGAGCCTCTACACCCGCGGTATCCGCGGCATCCGCTTCAACCGCGGCGACGACGATCTCAGCCTGCGCATCCAGGGGCCGGACCTGGCCGAGCTGGGGCGGCTCGCCGACCGGGTGGTCGAGCGGCTGGGCAGCGTCGAGGGGCTGAGCAACCTGCAACACAGCTACGAGGAGGTCGACCAGGAGATCGCCATCCGTCTCGACCCCGAGCGCGCGGCGAGCTTCGGGCTCGATGTCGAGTCGGTCGGCACCCTGCTGCGCTATGCGCTCGAGGGGCGGCTGGTGGGCGAGTACCTCGACGGCGACCGCGCCATCGACCTGCGGCTGCGCCTCGATCGCGAGCAGCTCGACACCCCCGGCGATCTGGAGTCGATGATCCTGTTCAGCGCCACCGAACCGCGCCGCGCGCTGCGTCTGGGGGATCTCGCCGAGGTCGCCTTCCTGCCCCAGCCCTCGACCATCCTGCGCGAGCGCCAGCAGCGCATGGTCGAGATCAGCGCCTCGGTCGACCCCGCGCTCGGACTGGAGCGGGCGATCGGCGCGGCGCTGGCCGCCGCCGCCACGATCGAGCTGCCGCCGGGCTACAGCCTCTACGAGGGCGGCACCCTGGAGACCCTGCAACAGGGCCGCGAGATGGGCCGCATCCTGCTCGCCCTGGCGCTGCTGCTGGTGCTGGTGGCGATGGCGGTGCAGTACGAGTCGGTGCGCAACCCGCTGATCATCCTCTTCTCGGTGCCCTTCGCGCTGATCGGGGTGGTGCTGGGGCTGTGGCTCACCGGGCTGGGGGTGTCGATGCCGGTGTGGCTGGGGCTGATCATGCTCGCCGGCATCGTCGTCAACAACGCCATCGTGCTGGTTGAGTTCATCGAGCTGGAGCGACGCGCTGGGCGGGCGCTGGAGCCGGCGATCCTCGCCGCCGCGCGGCTGCGCCTGCGCCCGATCCTGATGACCACGCTGACCACGGTGGTCGGCATGCTGCCGCTGGCGCTCGCCCTCGGCGAGGGCGCGGAGATGCTCCAGCCGCTGGCGGTGACCATCGTCGCCGGGCTGGCCTTCTCCACCCTGGTCTCGCTGCTGCTGGTGCCGGTGGTCTATCGGCTCGCCGCGCGCGGGTGAACACACCGGGCTTGTCGCCGTGCGTCTCGCAAGGGATGATGTCGTTCAAGGGATTGAGCCTGGACGGGCGGGTCTCCGCCAGGAGTGTGGCTCAGGGTCGCGGAACCGATCCACGCGGACATATCCGGTTCCGGAGTCAAACCACACCATGCACCAGACCGATCCCAGCCAACGCAGGCTCGACACCGACCACGCGATCGAGATCGCCCCGCGGGTCTGGTGGGTGGGACACGTGCTCACCGACGACCCCTTCCAGTGCCACGTCTATCTCATCGAGCAGGGCGACCAGTCGGTACTGCTCGACCCCGGCTCGCGGCTGACCTTCGCCGCCACGCTGCGCAAGATCGAGGAGATCATCCCCTTCTCGGCGATCCGCTACTTCGTCTGTCACCACCAGGACCCGGACATCACCGCCTGTCTGCCGCTGATCGACGAACTCGTCGACCGCCCCGACGCCGTGCTGGTGACCCACTGGCGTTGTAGCGCGCTGTTGCGCCACTACGGCCTGGAGCGGCTGCCCTTCTGGCTGGTCGACGAGCACGACTGGCGGCTCCAGCTGCCCGAGCGCGAGCTGCGCTTCGTGTTCACCCCCTATGCCCATTTCCCCGGCGCCTTCTGCACCTTCGACGCCGAGACCGGGGTGTTGTTCTCCAGCGATCTGTTCGGCGGCTTCACCGAGACACCGGCGCTGATGGCCGAGGACATCGGTTACTTCGAGGCGATGCGCCCCTTCCACGAGCACTACATCCCCAGCCGCGACATCCTCGTCCACGCGCTCGACCAGATCGCCCGTCACCCGGTCAGGCTGATCGCCCCGCAGCACGGCTCGATCATCCCCGCGCCGCTGGTCGGGCCGATCATCGAGCAACTGCGCGAACTCGACTGCGGGATCTATCTCTTCGCCGGCGGGGTCGACACCGACATCCGTCGGCTCTCGCGGCTCAACCGGACGCTCGGCGAGATCACCCGCACCATGCTCTACTGCCGCGACTTCCACGACATCGCCGCGCGGCTGCTGGAGGTGGTGCGCCGCAGCCTGCCGGTGGCGCGGATCGATTACTATCTCGAACTCGCCGACGGCGAGGCGCTCGGTCTGGTCGCCGACGGGCAGGAGCAGCAGCGCGCCGAGCAGGTCCCGGCGTGGCTGCGCGCGCTACTCGGCATCAGCCGCGCGCGCTGGCTCGGCGACAGCGCCGGGCGCTGTCTGCACGGTCACCCCCTCCACGACGAGCGCTTTTGCTGTCACACCGGTGACGAGGGCGCGATGAGCCTGCTGCTGCCGCTGTTCGCCCGCGAGAGCGAGCGGCTGGAGGCGATCGCCCATATCCATCTGGAACACCCGATCGAGATCGGCGCGCACGAGCGCCAGCTCATCGCTCAGCTGACGGTGCCGCTGCAGGTGGTACTCGAGCGCGAGGCGATCTATCGCTCGATCGAGGCCGAGCGCACCCGCACCTACCAGCGCTCGATCCGCGACTCGCTCACCGGGCTGTTCAACCGTTTCTACATGCAGGACATCATCGAGCGTCAGTGCCACGCCCAGGACCGCGGCGGCCCCCAGGTCGTCGCGCTGATGCTCGACCTCGATCACTTCAAGCGGATCAACGACCACTACGGTCATCCCGTCGGCGACGCGCTACTGCGTCAGGTCGCGACCCTGCTCCACGGCTCCATTCGCGACGGCGACGTGCCGGTGCGCTTCGGCGGCGAGGAGTTCATCCTGTTCCTGATGGATGCCTCGGCCGAGCAGGGACGGACCCTCGCCGAACGGCTGCGCGCACGCATCGCCGCCCACCTGTTCGTCCTCGACGACGGGCTCGAACTCCGTCTGACTGTGAGCATCGGCGGCGCCCTGCGCCGCGCCGGCGAGCCGCTCGACGCCCTGGTCGAGCGCGCCGACAAGGCGCTCTACACCGCCAAGCAGGCCGGGCGCAACCGCGCGGTGTTCGCCGGCTAGCGCCGGCGCGGCTCAACGCGGCGGCAACGGCAACGGCGGCGGTGGGGGTGGCGGCGGGGGCGGCGCCATGCCGAGCGGCTCGCGCACATAGGCCGGGAAGTCGGGGTTGAACCATTCGGCCGGCGCCACCTTCTCCGGCGGCAGCGGCAGACGCGAGCTGTAGTCGAGCACCGCGGCCTGCTCGCGCGGACCGAACTGGGCGAGCAGCTTGGTCATCTCCGCATCCGAGTTACGCCGCCGACCGGTGGCGATCGCCTCGAACTGACGCATCAGATAGGGGAAGTGCTGACCGGCGAGCTGGGGCGCGAGACGCCCGACGTCGCCCTCGCCCTCGGCGCCGTGACACTCGGCGCACTGCGCCTCGTAGAGCTCGCGCCCGAGATCGAGGTCGACACCCGGCCCCCTGGCGTTGTCGGCAGTCATCGGCAGGGTCGCGACATAGGCGGCGACATCGGCGATGTTCTGTGGCCCGCCGAGGATACGCGGCAGCGCGAAGGGATACATCAGCGGGTTGTCGCGATTGCCCGCGCGGATGTCGGCGAGCTGCTTGATGACCACCTCCGGGAGCTGCCCGGCGATCTGCGGATAGGCCCCATCGGGACTGCCCCAGCCCTCGGGGCGGTGGCACACGGCACAGGTCAGATAGACCCGACGACCGTTCTCGATATCGGGCGTGAGCTGGCTGGCCCGGTCGAACTCGGCCTGCGCGAGCGACTTCGGATCCGGCTGCGCCGACGCCAGCGGGGCGACGAGCAGCGCGAGCGCGCACAGGACCGGGCGCGCGAACACTGGCTGGGACATGGCATCTCCTTGCGAGTCATCGACAACGATCGCAGCAACCTAGGGCGCGGAGCCCGTTCCGAGCTTATGGGAGCAGGCTCCGGCTTGGCAAGCCGCGGAGTACACGGAGCGCGCGCGCCGCATGCTCCATCGGGCCAAGTCATCAATATATTGTGGTTGACACCCGAGAAAACGCGCATATATTGACACGCCATCCCGCACACCCCACCACGGCCACACCCCCAGATCGGCCGTGGACAGACACCTCACAAGGAGATTTCCATGTCCGCCGACAACACCGCAAGCCCGGATCAGCAGACGCGCGCGCCAGCCGGTCCCCAGGGCGGTCCGACCCCGGGCCGGTTGCAGGTGATCCGGCGCAACGGCAAGGTCACCGGCTTCGACCCGAGCAAGATCGCGGTGGCCATGACCAAGGCCTTCCTCGCCGTCGAGGGCGGTAGCGCCGCCGGCTCGACCCGCGTCCACGAACGCGTCGAGGCGCTCACCGAGCAGGTCGTCGCCGCCCTCACCCGCCGTCTGCCCGGCGGCGGCACGGTGCACATCGAGGACATCCAGGATCAGGTCGAGCTGGCGCTGATGCGCGCCGGCGAGCACCCGGTGGCGCGCGCCTACGTGCTCTATCGCGAGCAGCACGCCCGCGCCCGCGACCAGCGCCGCGAGCCCGTCCCGGCGACGAGCGACACCCGCCCGGCGCTCACCATCACCGGCGACGACGGCAGCCCCCGCCCGCTCGATCTGGCGCGGATGACCCGACTGGTCGACGAGGCCTGTCGCGGACTCGACTGGGTCGACCCCCAGGCGATCGTCGACGAGACCCTGCGCAATCTCTTCGACGGCGTGGCCGAGCGCGACGTGCGCCAGGCGCTGGTGATGGCCGCGCGCACCCAGATCGAGCGCGAGCCCGAGTACAACCAGGTCGCCGCCCGATTGCTGCTCGACATCCTCCGCCGCGAGGCGCTGGGCGCGCTGGGGCTGGCCGAGGGGGTCGAGACCCAGGCCGACCTCGGCGAGCGCTACGGCGCCTATCTCGCGGCCTATGTGGCACGCGCCATCGAACTCGAACTGCTCGACCCCGAGCTTGCCCGCTTCGACCTCGACCGGTTGGGCGCGGCGCTGCGCCCCGAGCGCGACCTGCAGTTCGGCTATCTCGGGTTGCAGACGCTCTACGACCGCTATTTCATCCGCACCCGCGACGCGGTGCGCCTGGAGCTGCCGCAGGCATTCTTCATGCGCGTGGCGATGGGGCTGGCGATCAACGAGTCCGATCGCGAGACGCGCGCCATCGAGTTCTACGAGCTGCTGTCGAGCTTCGACTTCATGAGCTCGACCCCGACGCTGTTCAACTCCGCCACCCTGCGCCCGCAGCTGAGTTCGTGCTACCTGACCACGGTGGCCGACGACCTCGACGGCATCTACAGCGCGATCAAGGACAACGCCCTGCTCTCCAAGTTCGCCGGCGGGCTGGGCAACGACTGGAGCCGGGTGCGCGGCATGGGCGCGCACATCAAGGGCACCAACGGCAAGAGCCAGGGCGTGGTGCCCTTCCTCAAGGTCGCCAACGACACCGCCGTGGCGGTCAACCAGGGCGGCAAGCGCAAGGGCGCGGTGTGCGCCTATCTCGAGACCTGGCACATCGACATCGAGGAGTTCCTCGACCTGCGCAAGAACACCGGCGACGACCGCCGCCGCACCCACGACATGAACACCGCCAACTGGGTGCCGGACCTGTTCATGAAGCGGGTGGCCGAGGACGGCCCCTGGACGCTGTTCTCGCCCGACGAGACCCCCGAGCTGCACGATCTCAGCGGCGCGGCGTTCGAACGCGCCTACTGCGACTACGAGGCGCGCGCCGCGCGCGGCGAGCTGCGGGTGAGCAAGACCCTCAGGGCGGTCGATCTGTGGCGCAAGATGCTCGGCATGCTGTTCGAGACCGGCCACCCCTGGATCGCCTTCAAGGACCCCTGCAACCTGCGCTACACCAACCAGCACGCCGGGGTGGTGCACAGCTCCAACCTGTGCACCGAGATCACCCTGCACACCAGCGACGAGGAGATCGCGGTGTGCAACCTCGGCTCGGTCAACCTCGCCGCCCACGTCACCGCCAAGGGGCTCGACCTCGAGCGGCTGCGCCGTACCGTGCGCACCGCCATGCGGATGCTCGACAACGTCATCGACTACAACTTCTACAACGTCCCCCAGGCGCGTGAGGCCAATCGGCGCCATCGCCCGGTGGGGCTCGGCATCATGGGCTTCCAGGACGCGCTCCATCGTCTCGGGCTGTCCTACGCCAGCCCCGAGGCGGTGCAGTTCGCCGATCGCAGCATGGAGGTGCTGAGCTACTACGCGATCGAGGCGAGCTGCGAGCTGGCCGCCGAGCGCGGGCGCTATCCGAGCTTCGAGGGCTCGCTGTGGAGCCGGGGCATCCTGCCGATCGACAGCATCGCCCTGCTCGCCGAGTCGCGCGGCGAGTATCTCCAGGTCGACACCACCACCACCCTCGACTGGAACGCGTTGCGCGCGCGGGTGCGCGAGGTCGGGATGCGCAACTCCAACTGTCTGGCGATCGCGCCGACGGCGACCATCAGCAACATCGTCGGGGTCAGTCAGTCGATCGAGCCGACCTACCAGAACCTGTTCGTGAAATCGAACCTCTCGGGCGAGTTCACCGTGGTCAACCCCGACCTGATCGCCGAACTCAAGACGCTCGGGCTGTGGGACGAGGTGATGGTCAACGACCTCAAGTACTACGACGGCTCGCTGCAACCGATCGAGCGCATCCCCGAGACGCTCAAGCAGCGCTATGCCACCGCCTTCGAGATCGACCCGCGCTGGCTGATCGAGGCCGCCGCGCGCCGCCAGAAGTGGCTCGACCAGGCGCAGAGCCTCAACCTCTACATGGCCGAGCCGAGCGGCAAGAAGCTCGACAACCTCTACAAGCTCGCCTGGGTGCGGGGGCTGAAGACCACCTATTACCTGCGCTCGCAGGGCGCCACCCATGTCGAGAAATCGACCCTCGCCGACAACCAGCGCGCCAACCGCCTGAGCGCGGTCGGCGGCAGCTACGGCGCCGCCGAGCAGACGCCACGCGCCTGCGCCATCGACGATCCCGAGTGCGAGGCCTGCCAGTAGCAACCCGCGCGGACGGCGCGGCGGCGCCGTTCGCGCCTACGACTCAAGTCAACGCGAAGCGCTGTGGATTAAGAGACCACTGCTCGATCAATAACGGCCCAGGAGACCACCATGCCCTACGTCAACATCAAGATCACCCGCGAGGGGGCGAGCGCCGAGCAGAAGGCCGAGCTGATCAGCGGGGTCACCGAGCTGCTCGCCCGGGTGCTCGACAAGAACCCGCAGACCACGGTGGTGGTGATCGACGAGGTCGAGACCGACAACTGGGGGATCGGCGGCGAGACGGTCACCGTGCGGCGCGCCAGCGGCCGCTGAGTCCGCGCCGGCGGCGGGCCGACACTTGTCCGCGGCGATGATCGTCACCACTCTCGGCGGGTGATGATGGATATCCGACGTCTCGCCGCACACCGCCGACTCAACCAGTTGCACACCGCCGCGCTGCTGGCGGTGCTCGCCACCCTGTGCTCGACCCTGGCCTGGATCCTCGGCGGCCCCGATCTGGCGCTGCTCGCCCTGGTGGTGGTAGCGGCGCTCTATCTGTTCACCCCGCTGGCCTCGCCGCGTCTGGCCCTTTCGCTCTATCGCGGCCAGCTGCTCGCGACGCATCAGGCCCCGGCGCTCTATCGGGTGCTCGAGACCCTGGCCGCGCGCGCCGGGCTGCCTCGGGTGCCGCTGCTCTATTACATCCCCTCGCGGGTGGTCAACGCCTTCGCCACCGGCGGTCCCTGGTCCTCGGTGATCGCCGTCTCCGAGATGACCCTGCGTCGGCTCGACGAGCGCGAGCTGATCGCGGTGCTCGCCCACGAGGTCGGCCACATCGCCAACGACGACCTGCGGGTGATGGCCTTCGCCGATCTGGTCAGCCGACTCACCAATCTGTTGAGCCTGATCGGTCAGCTGCTGGTGTTGATCGCGCTGCCGCTGGCGCTGCTCGGCGGGGTCGAGGTGCCCTGGGCGGCGTTGCTGGTGCTGGTGTTCGCGCCGACGCTGAGCGCGCTGGCGCAGTTCGCGCTCTCGCGCAGCCGCGAGTTCGAGGCCGATCGGCGCGCCGTCGAGCTCACCGGCGACCCCGAGGGACTGGCGCGTGCGCTGGCGCGCATCGAGCGCCTGCAGGGCAGCGGCTGGGAGCGGCTGCTCGCGCCCCATTGGCGCCTGCCCGAACCTTCGCTGCTGCGGACCCACCCCTCGACCGAGGCACGCATCGAGCGACTGCGCGCACTCGCCGCGCCACCTCGCCCGAGGCTGCCGACCGGCCCCGGCGGGCTGCACCCACCCCTCTCCCCGGCGCCCGCACCGCGGCGCTCTCATCTCTGGGGGCTGTGGTCGTGAGTGATCGCTCACGTGCCCTCCCATGTCGGGCCGATATCCAGACGGCGATCAAGGAAAATAGCCACCACACGCTTGACGCCCCTCCGGGGGCCGTCAACCATCATAGGATCCAGCCTCGACACGCCCCGGCGTGCCACACTAAAGGCACACTCACCGGGCCAATTCGGCTCGCGACTCATCGCGCAAAAAGCCCCGGACCAAGTGATCGTCCTGACCCTGGTGTCATCACACGCAAACGGACGCTCGCGATTGAACATGAGCGTCTGATTCACGCGGCTTACCGTCAGTCGTGCCGGCTGAATTGGCGGTAGCGTTACCAACGAAAAGCGAACACATTCCCGATTCCAGGTGCGAGCAGTGTCTTGAACGAGCAGATCGCATATGCTAAAGCTGCGCAGGGAAGATAGCCGAAACGAAAGATCCCGTCACGAGCGTATATCCGCAGAGACGTAGACCCCGCATTGAAAACCGAAAGAAGGCGAATGCCGTTCACAGGGCCATTGAAACAGACCGCATTGACTGAATAGGTGCCTTTTCAAGAAAGAGTCAAAGGTAGCGGGGTAATCTTGTTGACCCGCTATGACTCTCTCGTATCCTTGAGGATTAACGATGGTTATCGATCACCATTCCGTGCCCACGGCACTGCGGGAGTTTCGGCATGAAATCAATCGACTGAGCCGCCTGATGACCCTTGCCTTTGCAGGCATTGCCCTGCTCGGCGCGCTGCTCTGGCGATTCTCCGACGACTGGATCTGGCCGCTCGGAGTGCTGATCGGTTTCACCGCCGCGTGGTACCTGCGATCACGCATCCCAAGGCACCTCGAAAATCTCGAAAAGATCCAACGTGAGCGTGAGCGTTTCTTCATGGGCATCTTGGATGCATGCGATCAACCCTGCTCAGTCACAGCGATCGGCGAACCGGGAGACAAGGAATGGCGATGGCTCTACGTGAACCATCCGGTTCGGGCTGCTTTTGGCAAGCCTCTTAGCGAGTTTCTCGATCGGCCTTGCCATGAGTGGGGCGCCAATATCTGCAAGACCGAAAATTGCGGTAGAGCGTGTCTGAGCAAAGGACAGCCGAACACAATATTCGCTCAAGACTTCGGAGGTGGGCTGAACCATTTCCGGGTCTATACCAAGACCGTTGAGGATTTATCTGGCCAACCGGCTTATGTCGTGGAATGGGTGGATCCTCAGGAGGAGCTGAAGTTCCAGATGTCGCGCGCCAGTGATCGCGTCCAAGAGCTATCGACGAGCACCGCTCATGCAATCCACGAAGTCTCGGGGAACATCAAGAGCGTCGCTACCGCCGCTGAAGAGCTCTCGTACTCGACCTTAGAGATTAGCCGCTCGGCCGAGACTACGGTAGCTACGGTGAACACCGTCGAAAAGATCGCGCAACAGGTCGGCGACGAAGCACAGGAAGCGGCCGACGCCATACGCGCCTTGGCAACAGTTGGCGAGCAGATCTCGATGATGAGCACGGTCATTCGAGAAATCGCCAACCAAACCAACCTTCTGGCGCTGAACGCGTCGATCGAGTCGGCTCGCGCCGGGGAGCACGGGCGCGGCTTCGCGGTCGTGGCGAACGAGGTCAAACAGCTGGCTCAAAAAACCCAGGAAGCCACGCAGCAGATTGCCGAAAAGACCGAAGAAACGCGCCTCCAAATCGCCGACAACGTCGGTCGGATCGTCAACTTGTCGGAGCGAGTGACCGAGGCGAGTCGCCAGATCGGTGAAGTCAGATCCTCAATGCAGTCGGTCGCGGCCAGCGTCACTGAGCAGAACGCAGTGGTGGAGGATATTGCCCGCAATGGGGCCGAGGCAGCAGAGGCCACCGACGAAGCGGCTAACCTCGTGAAGAGTGCTCTCGAAGCGGCCGAGGCGTTACGTGACAAGGTGAAATAGGGGTGTGGGGACAAGCTCAAACAAGCGCGAGTTAGTTCTCAAGCCCTCTGAGATTGCATACCCGCTTATTGAATAGCTCAGGGTGTTTCTGCGCCCATTCCTTGAGCGCTTGAATCGGAGCGATGCGTCCGAGCGCTGAGGTTTCCCCGTTTTTTCGACTGGCGCGCATCGAGCGCCTGCAGGGGCGCGGCTGGGAGCGGCTGCTCGCGCCCCATTGGCGCCTGCCCGAACCTTCGCTGCTGCGGACCCACCCCTCGACCGAGGCACGCATCGAGCGACTGCGTGCACTCGCCGCGCCACCTCGCCCGAGGCTGCCGACCCGCCCTGGCGGGCTGCACCCACCCCTCTCCCCGGCGCCCGCACCGCGGCGCTCTCATCTCTGGGGGCTGTGGTCGTGAGTGATCGCTCACGTGCCGCACTCGTCGGGGCTGATATCCAGACGGCGATCAAGGAAAATAGCCGCTGCGCTTGACGCCCCTCCAGGGGTCGTCAACCATCATAGGGTCCAGCCTCGACACGCCCCGGCGTGCCCGGGGCAAACCGGATCACCAGGAGTCGATCGATGTCGATAGAAGTCAGCGGATTTTTTGGATTACTGCTGCTGGTACTGAATGTGTGGGCCATCGTCAGCACGGTGCAGAGTCGTGCCGGCACCCTCTCCAAGGTGCTGTGGATCGTGCTGATCCTGCTGCTTCCCCTGCTCGGCTTCATCCTCTGGCTGTTACTCGGCCCCAAGCGCTGAACCGGCACCACACGCCCAGCGTCCACCACCCAGAGGACTCGCGTCCACATGGCCTCGCAAGACACCAATCACTGGAAAGAGAAGTACTACGGGACGCTCGACACCCTGGAGGCGAAGGAAAAGGCCTGGGCGCAGATCGAGAAGACACTGCGTTACGCCGTCTCGCGCCTGAGCCTCGCGGTGGAGACCCCGGACAAGACGTTCGAGGAACAGCTCGAGTCCTTGCGTCAGGCGATCCGCAAGAACGCCACGGCCAAGCAGATCGGCCTGCTGATGGAGGACATCTCCGAGTCGATGCTGCGTCTCGACGAGCAGCGCGCCCAGCCCAACGACCTCGATCGCGCCATCGCCCGGCTCGACGACCTGCTCGAGCAGCAGCGTCTCCCCGGCGCGCTGAAGAAGGAGACCAAGACGCTGCGCAAGCGGCTGCGCGATGCGCGGCGCGAGCCGGGGTTCGGCGCCGCGCTCGCCGCCTATTCCGACTATGCCCGCACCCTCACCGACTGGCTCGCCAGCTCCGAGCAAGGCAGCGAGGGGCTGTTCGGACGGCTGTTCGGCGGATCTCGCGAGAGCAGCGCCGAGGAGACACAGCCGGAGCCGACCGACCTCGACACCCAGCCTGCCGAGATCGAGGCCCCGCTGCCGCCGAGCGATGACCTCGCCATCACGCACGATCCGTCGCTACCGGCCTTCAATCTGGTGCTGCTCGACCTGATCCACCGTCTCGACCTCCCCGAGACCTTCGCCAAGCAGTTCAGCGCCATCACCACGCTGCTGCGCGACGAGCCGAGCGCCGAGACCGCCGAGCGCGCGGTCACCGAGATCGCCGACCTGCTGGCACGCGCGCGTCATCATCTCGAGCAGGAGAAGAAGGACATCGAGCACTTCCTCTCCCAGCTCACCGGACGGCTCGAGGCGCTCGACCGCTATCTCGAGGCCTCGTTCGGGCAGCGTGAGGAGAGCGCTCGACAGGGCGCCTCGATCGATGCCGACATGTCCGCCGAGGTCGCCCGCATCCGCCGCTCGGTCGACGCCGCCCAGGACGTCGATCAGCTCAAGCTCTCGATCCAGGGGCACCTGAGCAACATCCAGCAGCACATGGATGCCCGACGCAGCCTGGAGCAGCAGCAGCTCAACCAGGCGCGCGCCGAGATCGATCATCTCAAGCAGGAGCTGGGCAAGGTCCAGGAGGAGAGCGGCGAGCTGCGTCAGTTGCTGCACGAGGCACGCCAGCGCGCGCTGTTCGACAGCCTCACCGGGCTGAGCAACCGGCTGGCCTATGACGAGCGCATCGCCCAGGAGTGCGAGCGCTGGGCGCGCTACGGCCACCCGGCGGTGCTGAGCATCTGGGACGTCGACTTCTTCAAGCGGATCAACGACCGCTTCGGTCACACCGCCGGCGACAACGTGCTCAAGATCCTCGGCAAGCTGTTGCGCACCTCGATCCGCAAGAGCGACTTCGTCGCCCGTTTCGGCGGCGAGGAGTTCATGATGCTGCTGCCCGAGACCTCGATCGAGACCGCGCTCGAGGTCGCCGAGAAGCTGCGCGAGCAGGTCGCCGCCTCACGCTTCCAGTACCGCGGTCAGCCGGTGCCGGTGACCATGTCCTGCGGGCTGGCCGCCTTCGTCGAGGACGATACCCCGGAAGACGTCTACCGCCGCGCCGATGCCGCGCTCTACGAGGCCAAGCGTTCCGGGCGCAACTGCTGCCGGGTTCACGGCGGCTGAGCGCACCCTCAGCCCTTGTCCTTGCCCTTGTCGTCCTCCGGGGTCTCGAACAGATCGCTGAGCTCCTCGAGCTTCTCCTGCCAGATCTCCTCGTCGTCCCCCGCCTGCTGCTGGTCCTCGTCGGTCTCCTCGCCGATCTCGAACTCCTCGGCCAGCTCGAAGCTCGGCGCCTCCATCTCCTCGGCCTCCATCTCCATCTCCTCAGACTCGGGTGCATCGGCATCGGGCTGGGGCTGAGGCGGGGCTGAAGGCTCGGGCGCAGCGGCATCGAAATCGGCGCCGGCCTCGGCGAGCAGGGCATCGATGTCGTCAATCACATCGGCGTCCTCGCCGCCCCCCGTCGTCTCGGTCGGGCTGGCGGCAGCCGCGGCTGCCTCCTGCTGCTGGGCGCTGAAGGCGGCGTTGTACTCGTCCATGAGCTGGTTGAGGGTCTTCTTGGTGTCGCCGAGTTCGGCCTCGAGCTGCGCCTTGGCGTCCTCGAGATCGGAGAGCTGCTCGACATCGACCATATTGGTCGGGGTCATGTGCACCAGTGGCGCGAGCACCTTGGTCAGCTCCTTGGGCAGGTCCTGGAGCTTCTCGCCGCTGCGCTCGAGATAGATGTCGAGCATCGCGTTGTAGAAGGCGCGCTCGCGCTCCAGATACTCGTCGACGGTCGACTGCAGCTCATCGCCCTCGAGCTGATAGGTCGCGGCGAAGACCCCGGCAAGCGCCTCGCGGCGTGCCTCCTCGCCGGTATCGACCTGCTCGAGCACGGCGCTGGCATCGGCCTGGGCCTGTTTGGCGCCCTTGCGCTGGCGCCTGAGCATGAAGAAGAGCACGCCCCAGGCCACCAGGGCGAACTCGACGCTGAGGATGAGGCCGCCGATCTCGAGCGCGCTCATGTCGTCTCCCCCGTGCCCATCACGCCTCCGCAGCGGCCTGCTTCGCCGCGGCCCGCTTGAACAACCACCAGGTCAGCCCGAGCGCGGCGGCGAGCAGCAGGTTGCCGCCGAGTACATAGAGCGCGAACACCAGCCAGGAGAACGCGCCCGGCGGCGGTGCCGGCGGCGCCTCGACGGGCGCGGTGAAAGCGAACTCCAGGGTCTCGTCAGGGGGCTCGAGCAGGATCGAGCTACCGTTGACGGTACGCGCGGCCAGCCGCGCACCGACCCGATAGCTGCCGGGCTGTGTGACCGGCAGCTCGTAGAGCATCGGCAGGGACGTCGGTGCGGCGATCTCGAGCAGCGACTGCGCACCCCCGGGCCCCTCGAGCCGCACATAGCCGAACAGGCTCTCGGGGGCGACCTGATCGCGCTCGAGATTGAGCACCACCCGCAGCAGCGCAGGCGGCCTGGGCGCGGCGTCCTCCGCCGCCGCGTCACCGTTCTCGCTCGGCGAGGCGGGGTCGAGCACCCGCGCCTGATAGTCGAGGGTCAGCGGCGTCGGGGTGACGCGCAGACGACGCTGCAACTGACGCTTGAAGGTCTCGCCGTCGATCAGCAGGCTGAGGTCATAGACCCCGGCGGCGAAGGCGTTGGCCTTGATCTCGGCGGTGAAACGGTTGCGTGCCGGATCGAGCGCGAGCGGCTGGTCGATGCGTCGGGTCGGATCATCGGCCAGGGTGAGGATCGCCTTGGCCGAGAGCAGCTTGAGGAAGTCGGTCCGAGTGACCGGGGCGCCGTGATCGGTGATCCAGGCCTCGAGCCTCAGGGTGTCGCCCGAGTGCAGCGCCGCCGGCACCGGGGCGGCGTCGATACCGAGATCGGTGACCACCGCCACACGGTTGTCGGGATCGAGCCCGCCGTCGAGCGTCCAGCGCCCGGGCGCCGGGCGCTCGATGGTGACCAGGTCATAGCCGGGCTCGCCGCGCCACTGCACCATGGGGCCGTGCGCGTTGGCCGAGAGGGTCTGGCCGTCGGGACTGACCAACCGGGTCTCGCCGCCGGGGGCACGGAACACCAACAGGGTGAACTCGGAGACCTGGGCGTCGATCTCGAAGCGGTTGCCCTCGATCGGCACCGTGGTCGGCGCCGCCGACTGTTCGAGCATGTGGAGGAAGACCCGTTGCAGCTGCTCGGCGCTGGAGGCCGACTCCAGCCAGCCGCCGGTACGCTCGGTGAGCGCCTCGAGCAGCTCGGTGTCGACGTTGTCGGAGAGCGCCACCGCGTGCACCTTCACCCCCAACTCGCGCAGCCGGTCGAGCTGCTCGGAGAGGATGCGTCGCCGCGAGGCGGCATCGCGGGTATCGTCCTTGGCGACGTCGACCAGCCCGTCGGTGAGCAGGATGACATGGCGCCCGCCCTCACCGGCCGGACCGTCCCAATCGGCGGTGGCCGCCTTCAGCGCCGCCTCGATATCGGTGAACAGGCCGCGCGAGTGCACCTGGCGGAGGTTCGCGGTGGTGCGCCGGCGCCAGTCGTCGTCGACCGCCCCGGGGGCGGCCAGCACCTCGGTGCCCTCGGCGAAGGTCCAGACCCCGGCACGCGCGCCGGCCGGGAGCAGCGAATTGACCAGCCGCAGCGCCGGTACCCGCAGGTTCTTGGGGTCATTCTGGCGCATGCTGCCGGAGACGTCGATCAGCAGCCGCACGTCCTCGGGCGCGGCGACCAAGGCACCGGGCAGGAGCAGCAGGCAGAGCAACAGCGGCCAGGCCCGCACGGAGAGCCGGCTCACGGCAGCCACAGCTCGAAGCAGCCACCGGGGAGACGATGGGCATTGCGCAGACCGATCCGCCCGAACGCCTCCGGGGTATGGTGCAGCCGCGCCACCTGATGGGCGAAGTAGAGCCCGAGCCGGGTGCGGCTGGTGCCCGGCGCGGTCTCGGAATCCTCGGACCAGTCGGGCTGCCCGTCATCGGGCAGCAGATCGATCACCGCGGCGGGGAAGCCGGCGCCGTCGTCCTCGACGCGAATCACCAGCATGCCCTGCTCCTCGGCGGCGCTGAGCCGGATACGGGCGTGGGCATAGCGCTGGGCGTTGCCGATGCTGCTGGTCAGCACCCCGCGCACCAGTTCCCAGTCGAAGTAGCCGGTCAACTCGGGGTCGCAGTCGTAGTCGAGATCGAGACCGAGCGCGGTGCACACCGCCTGGCACTCGGCGACCACTTCCTCGCAGAACTCCTCGAGGTTGTGCGCGGCGATGCGCACCGCGAGCTGGGCGTTGCCGAGCTTGTAGAGGGTGAGCAGCTGTACCAGGTTGTTGTTGGCGCGCTGCACCTCGTGCTTGATCAGGCTCGCCTTGCGCGGGTCGGCGAGCTGGTTGGCCGGATCGTCGACCAGATCGTCGAGGCTGTTGAAGATCAGCCCGAGCGAGTTCTTGATGTCGTGGATCGAGGAGGCAAGGATGTCTGAGAAATCCATGTGTTCAGAGCCGTCCGGTTCTAGGCCAGGGCGCACAGGCCCGCTCAGGTCTCGGTCGCCAGTCGCTGCAGGCGCGTCTGCACGTCGTTGAGCCGCCAGTCGCCCGGGGCGACGTGCTGGACGCGCTCGATGTAACGGCGTACCAGCTGGATCTCCTCGGGCGAGGTGCCGTTGCGCTCCATCTTGATGATACAGGCCTTGGCGGCGTTGAGGTTGATCGTCTTGTTGGCCGGCATCTCGTCGGCGGCCTGGCGCAGCAGCTCGATGGCGGCGACGAACTCGCCCTGCTTGATCAGCCGCACCCCCTGGTTGTTGGTGCGTACCACGTCCTGCTGGATGGCGCGGATGGCCGCGTCGGCCTCCTCGGCGATGCCGCTCTCCTCGCACACGTGCATCACCTCGGCGAGGAAGGCGTGATCGTCGTGGTTGTTGGCGATCGCGGTGCGCAGATAACCCGTGGCCTTCTCCGGCTCGCCCAGCTCCGAGCAGGTCTTGACCATCTCCAGCGCGAGCTGTGGCGAGGCCAGCTCGCCGAGCGCGTTCATCGCCTCGCCGGCGGCGGCGAAGGCCTCGGCGGCGCCCTGGGCATCGCCCTTGCGCTGCTTGACCACCGCGGTGGTACTGGCCTTGTAGAAGGTCGCCTGGGGGTCGTCGCCGAAGGTCTTGTCGATCTCGCCGATCACCTTCAGTGCCTCGACGTGCTTGTCGTTGGCGCTCTTGGCCTTGGCCAGTCCGGCATAGATCGAGGGGTGATTGTGTACCGAGTGCTTGGCGAAGGCCACCGCGCGATCGAAGGCGCTCTCGGCGACCTCGCGATCGTCGTTGCTCAGCGCCAGCTCGCCGAGACGCTGCTGGCGCTCGACGCTGCGCGGCGAGAGCTTGGCGCCCTTCTGCAGGGTCTTCTCCGCGGCGGGAAAGGCTTTCTGCGCGAACTGGGCGCGTGCAAGCCAGTCGTAACCGGGGATGAAGTTGGGGTCGAGCTCGAGCAGACGCTCGAACACCTCCTGGGCGGCGACATACTGCTTCTGCTGGAACAGCACCCGCCCCTTGCCGAGATGCGCCCAGTTGAGGTCGCGCCCCTCGAGCACCTCGTCGTAGATCGCCATGGCGTCATCGTAGCGGTTGGCGGTGATGCAGGTATCGGCCTTGAGCCGCAACAGCTCGGCGAGATTGCGCGGCTTGCCGGCGATCAGGGTGTCGAGCGCGGCGATTGCCCCGCCATAGTCCTTGGCCACCAGCGCGCGGTTGACCTCGGCGAGGTCGGACTTGCGCTCGAACAGCTTGGCCAGCCGGGTCTTGATCAGCTCCTTGGTGAAGGGCTTGGCGAGATAGTTGTCGGGGGCGAATTCCACCGCGCCCATCACCATCTCGCGGGTGTTCTCGGCGGTGACCATGATGAAGATGGTATCGACCCCGATCAGCGCGCGATGGCGCGCCTCCTCGAGCACCTGCTGGCCGTCCTTGCCGCTACCGAGGTTGTAATCGCACAGCACCACATCGTAGTGACGGCGCTCCATCAACCCGATCGCCTCGTTACCATCGCGGGCCTGGTCGATGCGGGTGACGCCGAGCGAGTGCAGGATGCTGCGCATCACCGAGCGCATGTCGGAGAAGTCGTCGATGACCAGATAGGTTTTCTTGGAGAAATCGGCCGGTGGCGCCATCTGACTTGCTCCCCGCAGTGCTGGGCTGGATAGGGATGCCGATCGGGTCGACACCTTCCTGCACATGGATGCGCCCTCGACCTCGGGCAAGGGTCGACCCGATCGCGCCCGGACCGAAGCGCCGGGGCACCGAACGCCGGGCGGTGATATCGGAACCGGATCACAAAAGGGATGCTAACGCCCGCCTCGTCCGGCGGCAAGACATCGAAGGGGTGCGATAGAAACGAAAACGGCCCACAGCACGAATGCTGTGGGCCGAGATGTGGTAGCGGGGGCAGGATTTGAACCTACGACCTTCGGGTTATGAGCCCGACGAGCTGCCTGACTGCTCCACCCCGCAACTGAACTGTGTGCCCGTTTGGGCTGGGTCTTGCGACCCAGTCGACCGGTCTTGCGACCGAGACGACGAGATGTGGTAGCGGGGGCAGGATTTGAACCTACGACCTTCGGGTTATGAGCCCGACGAGCTGCCTGACTGCTCCACCCCGCAACTGAACTGTGTGCCCGCTTGGGCCGGGTCTTGCGACCCTGTCGAGCGATCTTGCGACCGGCGCGACGAGATGTGGTAGCGGGGGCAGGATTTGAACCTACGACCTTCGGGTTATGAGCCCGACGAGCTGCCTGACTGCTCCACCCCGCAATCGAGACCGAGAATTATAGGGACGACTGTGGAGGGGCGCAAGTCTTTTTTCCATCAAGGTCTTTCACCCCGCCGGACACGGCCCCGCGCGCACCGATACGGGGACGCTCACAGGGTCTTGAGATACTCGAGCAGCGCACGGCGCGCCGCCGGGTCGAGCCGGTCGCCGAAGTCGTGCCCCTGGTTGCCATAGCCGTGGAGACTGGTGTCGTAGATGTGCTTGCGCTCCTCCCAGCTCATCGCCGCCGACTTGCCCGCGGCGAGACGCCGGTAGCGCCAGCCGAGACGCTCGGTGTCGTACTCGGGCAGCGCCTGGCCGCTGCGCTGGTGGCGCCAGAAGGCCGGGCGCGCGCCGCTCTCGAGCAGGTCGGCGAGCGTCGGCACCGCGCCGTTGTGCAGATAGGGCGCGGTCGCCCAGATACCGTCGAGCGGCGGCGCGACATAGCCCAGGCCGGGGCGCGAGCGCCCCAGCTCGCCATAGAAGGAGTCGTGGAACCAGTCGAGGAAGCGATCGGCCTCGGCGAAGGCCGCCCGCGCCAGCGCCGGGTCGGTGCCGACCTTGCCGAGGGCGACGAGCTTGTTCGGATAGCGCCCGTCGGCGCCCTGGGTGCCGTGACAGCTCGCACAGCGATCGGCGAACACCCGCTCGCCGACGCGCGCCAGCTCGGCGTCGATCGGATAGGGATAGGGCGGCGGGCGCAGGGTGGCGAGATAGGCGCGCACGTCGACGAACCAGGCATCGATCGCACGTGCCTCGGCGACGCTGTCGGTACAGGTGGTCGAGGCCAGGATCATGTAGCGCACATGATCACCGCGCCCCTCGCCGTTGTAGAAGACCGCGTGCTTCTTGGCGAGGTGCCACCAGGGCGGCACGCTCACCGGCAGCGGACGCGTCGGCGGCGGTGCGATCAGCGGCGTATCGGACCAGGCCAGGGTCTGCGGGTCGCGATGGGCCATCAGCGCCAGGGTGAGGTTGTTGGCCGAGTTCACCCCGATGGTGTCGGTCATCATGTAGTCGGCGATGCGCCCGATACGATCGGCCCAGCGCCGCCAGGCCGCGCGCTCGGGGCCGGGCGCGAGCCCTGCGCCGAGCGCCTCGATCGCCACCAGCGGGTCCTCGGTCAGATCGAGGAACTCGTTGCCCAGCCCGATCACCAGCTCGCCCTCGAGCGGCGCGGCATGACAGCCGAGACAGTTCGAGGTCACCAGCTCGACCCCGGCGGGGTCGACATGGGCGGTGAGCATATAGGGCAGCTCGGCGTTGCGCCCGGTACGCCCGGCGGGATTGAGCGCCGGCGCGCCCCCCGCCCCGGCGCGCGCGGCATAGGCGGCATGGGGCGGGCCACAGGTCACCACCGCGCGATTGAGCAGGGCATCGCGCCCGCGCACCGGATCGCCCGGGCGCTGCTCGGCGGCGGGGATGCGCCCGGCCTCGGCCTTCTCACCCGGACGGTCGCAACCGGCGAGCGCCAGTGCGAGCAGCATCCAGGACCACCATCGACGATCACGCCAGCGCATCATTCAGCCTCCCCGCGCATCCGTTGCTCCGGCCCGTTGGACTCGACCCAGCCCCAACCATCGATCACACGCCCTTCGACGCTGCCGGCGACCCGCACCGCCACGCCCGCCGCGATCGGCCCCGGCGCATCCTCCCAGGGCGTCAGCGCCACGGTCAGCGCCACGGCGGGGATCTCGAGGCGCCAGCGCGCCGGGTGCGCGCCGCTCTCCTGCGCCTCGAGGCGCAGCTCGCGCCGTCGGAACGCACGCACCCGACCGTCGTCAGTGACCAGCACGCAGCCCGGGATCGGTCGCCCGCCCGCCTCGGCGCGACGCAGCTCGACACAGGCCAGGGTGCGGGCATCGTCGAGCTGGAGCGTCAGCCGGGTGAGGCGCAGCCCGGCACCAGCACCCTCCCCGCCCCCGGCCCAGAGATGCTCGAACCAGGCGCGCCCCTCGACCGCGCGCGGCTGGCCGTCGACGAGCAGCCGCCCGCTCACGCTCAGCCCCGGCAACAGATAGCCTTGCGGGCCGGCGGTCGTCGCCTCGGCGCCGAGGGTCGCGGCAAGCCGCGCCAGCCCGAGCGCCGGGGCGCCGCCGGCGAGCACCAGCCGCCTCCCGACAGCATCCTCGAAGCGCAGACGCCAGGGCGGGCGCCCCGGCCCGAGGTCGAGCGTCCAGTCGCGCACCCACACCCGCGGCGGGTCCGCCGTTGCCCCGGCCAGCCCGAGCACGGCGCGGGCGCGGCGCTGCTCGAACGCGACCCCGACCGGTCCCAGCCGCTGCGACCAGCCCCACAGCAGCCGATCGCCGCGCCAGGCCGAGAGCGGAGGATCGGGCGGTGTCGCCAGGGTCAGGCGGACGACCCCCAGGGTGAGCAGATGCGCCCGTCCATCGGCCTCCTCGACCCGCGCCTGGAGCCGCCACAGCTCCAGCCCCTGGGACGGATGGGCGCCATGATCGGCGGGCAGGCTCAGCGGACCCGGCACCGCGCCGGGGGCGAGCAGCGCGGCGGCCCCGGCGAGCAGCGCAGCATCCTGCTCGACGGGGGGCGGGGGCGCCTCGCAACCGCCGAGCAGCCCGACCAGCGCCAGGATCGGCAGCCGGATGCGGCTCAAGTACCGTCGCTCAGCGCGCCTTCCACACATAGATCGCCTCGGCCTCGGGCAGCAGCTCGCGCAGCTGCGCGAGACGGGTGGTATCGACCGGGTGGGTGCTGAGGAACTCGGGCGGTGCCGCCCTGCCCCGGCTGGCGGCCTGGAAACGCTGCCAGAAGGCAATCGCCTCGCGCGGGTCGTAGCCGGCGCGGGCCATGTAGAAGAGCCCCAGACGGTCGGCCTCGAGTTCGTGGGCACGCGAATAGGGCAGGATCACCCCGAGCCGGGCGCCGACGCCATAGGCCTGTACCGCCAGATCGCTGCCCGGCACGCCCTGGGCGCCGAGCACCGCCGAGAGCAGCCCGGCGCCGAGTCCGGCGAGCATCTCCTGGGAGCGTTGCTCGGCGCCGTGACGGGCCACCACATGAGCGATCTCGTGGGCCATCACCGTGGCCAGCCCGGCATCAGTGCGGGCGATCGGCAGGATGCCGGTGTTGATCCCGACCTTGCCGCCCGGCAGGGCGAAGGCGTTGGGGCTGGGGTCCTCGAACAGCACGAACTCCCAGCGCGCCCCGGGCAGCTCGACGACCCGGGCGATACGCCGCCCGATGCGCTCGACGCGCGCCTGGGCGGCACGGTCGCGGGCGCGCGGCAGCTCGCGCTTGATCTGCGCGAAGCCACGGGCGCCGAGCCTGGCCTCCTCGGCGTGATCGATCAGCATCAGCTGGCTGCGCCCGGTCTCGGGAGCGCTGGCGCAGCCCCACAGCATCAGCGCCAGCAACCAGGGCAGCAGCCGGCGGGCGGGCGACGAGGGGGACATCCGGGGGCTCTCTCGTGCAGTGATCATTGCAGGGCAGATGGGGACGGAGACGGCGCGCCACCACCCCGGCGCGGCGGTGTACACTGGCCATTCGACGACGCACCGCATCCCGCGGCCGGACTCCGTCGAGAGCGAGGAGATCGATGAGCAAGCTTCACATCCAACCCCAGACCCTGTGCCAGATCATCGGCAAGGTCCGCGAGTTCCAGGCCAAGGAGGAGGTGGTGCTGCCGGACGTCCCCTCGAGCCCGACCGAGGACTGGGGACTGCAGATGCTCGCCGACCACAGCGACGACATGGCGCTGGTGGCGATGACCGAGGCCATCGCCGAGATGAGCCAGCGTCAGCGTGCCGAGCTGGTGGCGCTGATGTGGCTGGGGCGCGGCGACTACGAGCTGGAGGACTGGGAGACGGCGGTCGATGACGCCATCGGCGAGTATTCGCTGCGCGCGGCGGCCTATCTGCTGGTCCACCCGATGGTCGCCGACGACCTGGAGGAAGGGCTGATCGCCTTCGGCTACTCCTGTCAGGACTGAGCCGGGTCGTCGCCCCGCCGGCGGCGGGGCGACGGGCGACTCAGTAATCGCGCAGCCCGAGCACGTCCTGCATGTCGAACTGGCCGCGCGAGCGCGCGCCGATCCAACCGGCGGCACGCACCGCACCGCTGGCGAAGGTCATGCGGCTGGAGGCCTTGTGGGCGATCTCCACGCGCTCGCCCTCGGCGGCGAACCAGACGCTGTGCTCGCCGACCACATCGCCGGCGCGGATGGTCTCGAAGCCGATGGTACGGCGCTCGCGCGCGCCGGTATGACCCTCGCGCCCGTAGACGGCAACCTCGTCGAGATCGCGTCCGAGCGCCTCGGCCACCACCTCGCCCATGCGCAGCGCGGTGCCCGAGGGGGCATCGACCTTGTGACGGTGATGGGCCTCGATGATCTCGATGTCGACCTCGTCGCCGAGCACCCGCGCGGCGATGTCGAGCAGCTTGAAGGTCAGGTTGACGCCGACGCTCATGTTCGGCGCGAAGACGATACCGATTGACTCGGCGGCCGCGGCGATCGCCGCGCGCCCGGCCTCGTCGAAGCCGGTCGTGCCGATCACCATGCGCTTGCCGGCGCCGCGGCAGAGTTCGAGGTGGGCGAGCGTGGCCGCCGGCGCGGTGAAGTCGATGAGCACGTCGAAGTCGTCGAGCACCGTCGCCAGCTCGGCAACGAGGGTCACGCCGAGCGCGCCGACCCCGGCCAGCTCACCGGCATCGGTGCCGAGCAGCGAACTGCCCGCGCGCTCGGTGGCGGCGCCGAGCACCACGCCCTCGGCCTCGGTGACGGCCTGTACCAGCGCGCGTCCCATGCGCCCGCCGGCACCGGCCACTGCGATCCTGATGTCTGTCATGTGAAGGATGTCCTTGTTGGCGGATGACGCACCGCGCGCGGCGCGGTGCGGCGAGTGCCGGGCCTAGAGCCCCATCTTCTCGAAGAAGCTCTTGACCCCGTCGAGCCAGGAGTGCGATTGCGGGTTGTGGCGCGAGCCGCCCTCGCGGACGCTCTCCTCGAAGTCCCGCAGCAGTTCCTGCTGACGCTCAGTGAGGTTGACCGGGGTCTCGATCACCACCTTGCAGATGAGATCGCCGACCGGGCCGCCGCGCACCGGCTTCACGCCCTTGCCGCGGACCCGGAACATCTTGCCGGTCTGGGTGCCGGCGGGGATCTTCAGCATCACCTTGCCGTCGAGCGTCGGCACCTCCAGCTCGCCGCCGAGCGCGGCGGCGACGAAGCCGATCGGCACCTGGCAGTAGAGGTTGCTGTCCTCGCGGGTGAAGATCGGGTGCGGCTGCACCTGCACCTGGACGTAGAGATCGCCGGGCGGACCGCCGAGTTCGCCGCGATCGCCCTCGCCGGCGAGGCGGATGCGATCACCGGTGTCGACGCCTGCGGGGATCTTCACCGACAGCGTCTTCTCCTCCTGCACCCGGCCCTGGCCACGACAGTGCGAGCAGGGCTCCTCGATCACGTGCCCGGTGCCGCGACACTCGGGACAGGTCTGCTGGATGGAGAAAAAGCCCTGCTGCATGCGCACCTGACCGACACCACCACAGGTGGGACAGGTCTTGGGCTTGGTGCCGGGCTTGGCGCCGCTGCCGCCGCAGAACTGACAGTCGACCTGGGTGGGGATGCGGATGCTGACATCCTTGCCGTTGACCGCCTCCTCGAGCGTCAGGCTGAGGTCGTAGCGCAGATCGACGCCGCGCTGGGCGCGGCGTCCGCCACCACCCCCGGCACGACCGCCGAAGATGTCGCCGAAGACGTCGCCGAAGATATCGGAGAAGGAGCCGGCGCCGCCGAAGTCTCCGGCGCCGCCGAAGCCGCCCGGACCGCCCTCGACCCCGGCATGGCCGAACTGGTCGTAGGCCGAGCGCTTCTTGGCGTCGCTGAGGACGTCGTAGGCCTCCTTGGCCTCCTTGAACTTGGTCTCGGCATCCGCGCCGCCGTTGCGGTCGGGATGATACTTCATCGCCAAGCGGCGAAAGGCCTTCTTGAGATCGGCCTCGCTGGCGTTGCGCTGAACACCGAGGACTTCGTAGTAGTCGCGTTTTGACATTGATTCATTCCAGCCGCAGCACGCCAGCCTCGGACGTGTTCATAAGCAGAAAGCGCACGGACGCAGAACGTCGGTACGCTTTCGCCACAAAGGTCGAGGCGGCCGCTTAGCGGCCGCTCACCTCACTTCTTGTCGTCTTTGACTTCTTCGAACTCGGCGTCGACCACATCGTCGGCACCGCCCTTGGCGCCGGACGACTGGGCGTCGGCGCCACCCTCGGCGCCGGCCTCACCGCCGGCGGCCTCGGCGTTCTGGGCATAGAGTCGCTCGGCCATCTTCGCCGAGGACTCGCCGAGGGTCTTGGTCAGCGCCTCGATGCGCTCCTTGTCCTCGCCACCCATGGCCTCCTCGAGGTCCTTGATGGCGCTCTCGATCGACTCGCGCTCGCCGCTCTCGACCTTGTCACCGAGCTGCTCCATCGACTTGCGGGTCGCGTGGATCATGGTGTCGGCCTGGTTGCGCGCGGCGACCAGCTCCTGGAAGTGACGGTCATCCTCGGCGTGGGCCTCGGCGTCCTTGACCATACGCTCGATCTCGTCGTCGGACAGACCGGAGGAGGCCTTGATGACGATCGACTGCTCCTTGCCGGTGGCCTTGTCCTTGGCCGAGACGTTGAGGATGCCGTTGGCGTCGATGTCGAACTTGACCTCGATCTGCGGCACGCCGCGCGGCGCCGGCGGGATGTCGGAGAGATCGAAGCGACCCAGCGACTTGTTGCTCGCGGCACGCTCGCGCTCGCCCTGGAGCACGTGCACGGTGACCGCGGTCTGGTTGTCGTCGGCGGTGGAGAACACCTGACCGGCGGAGGTCGGGATGGTGGTGTTCTTCTCGATGAGCTTGGTCATCACGCCGCCGAGGGTCTCGATGCCGAGCGACAGCGGGGTGACGTCGAGCAGCAGCACGTCCTTGACCTCGCCGCCGAGCACGCCGCCCTGGATCGAGGCACCGATGGCCACCGCCTCGTCGGGGTTGACGTCACGGCGCGGGGTCTTGCCGAAGAACTCCTCGACCTTGGCCTGGACCTTGGGCATGCGGGTCTGGCCACCGACCAGGATCACCTCGTCGATCTCGCCGGCGGTGAGACCGGCGTCCTTCAGCGCGGTGCGGCAGGGCGCGATGGTGCGATCGACCAGCTCCTCGACCAGCGACTCGAGCTTGGCGCGGGTGAGCTTGAGGTTGAGGTGCTTGGGTCCGCTCTGGTCGGCGGTGATGTAGGGCAGGTTGATGTCGGTCTGCTGGCTCGAGGACAGCTCGATCTTGGCCTTCTCGGCGGCCTCCTTGAGACGCTGCAGCGCCAGCGGATCGTTGCGCAGATCGACGCCCTGCTCCTTCTTGAAGGACTCGACCAGGTGGTCGATGATGCGCAGGTCGAAGTCCTCGCCGCCGAGGAAGGTGTCACCATTGGTCGAGAGCACCTCGAACTGGTGCTCGCCCTCGATCTCGGCGATCTCGATGATCGAGATGTCGAAGGTGCCGCCACCGAGGTCGTAGACGGCGATCTTCTGGTCACCGCGCTGCTTGTCCATGCCGTAGGCCAGGGCCGCGGCGGTCGGCTCGTTGATGATGCGCTTGACATCGAGCCCGGCGATGCGACCGGCGTCCTTGGTGGCCTGACGCTGCGAGTCGTTGAAGTAGGCCGGGACGGTGATCACCGCCTCGGTAACCTCGGCGCCGAGATAGTCCTCGGCGGTCTTCTTCATCTTCTGCAGCACCTTGGCCGAGATCTCCGGCGGCGCCATCTTCTTGCCGCTGACCTCGACCCAGGCGTCGCCGTTGTCGGCCTTGACGATCTTGTAGGGGACCATGTCCTTGTCCTTGCTGACGACCGAGTCGTCGAAGCGGCGGCCGATCAGACGCTTGACCGCGAACAGGGTGTTGGTCGGGTTGGTGACCGACTGACGCTTGGCCGACTGGCCGACGAGCACCTCACCGTCGTTGGTGTAGGCGATGATCGAGGGGGTGGTGCGATCACCCTCGGCGTTCTCGATGACCTTGACGCTGTCGCCCTCCATCACCGCCACGCAGGAGTTGGTGGTGCCGAGGTCGATACCGATGATTTTTCCCATGACTATCGTCTCCGAATTGTGTCGTATGGCGCCTTGGCGCCTGGCTGTTCGATCAGTTGGGGGAGCCCCCCAGGGCGTTCAAGCGATGCTCAGGCGGGCTGCTGGGAGACCAGCACCAGCGCCGGGCGCACCAGGCGGCCATTGAGCATGTAGCCCTTCTGGATCACCCCCACCACGGTGTTCGGCGCGACATCCTCGCGCGGCTGCATCGACATCGCCTGATGGAACTCGGGGTCGAAGGGCTGATCGATCGGGTCGACCTGCGCCACCCCGAACTTGTCCATCACGTCGCCGAGCAACTTCAGCGTCAGCTCGGTGCCCTCGCGCAGCTTGGCGACATCGGCGCCCTCATCCTGCGCCGCCTGATGCCCCAGTTCGAGACTGTCGCGCACCCCCAGCAGCTCGCGCACGAAGCCGTCGAGGGCGAACTTGTGCGCCTTCTCCAGCTCGTTGGCGTGACGCCGCTTGAGGTTCTCGCCCTCGGCGTGGGCGCGCAGCAGCTGCTCGCGCAGCCTCTCGGCCTCGGCGCGCGCCTCGGCCGCCTCGGCCAGCGCCGCGCCCAGCTCCTCGGCGCTCGGCGCCGCCGGCTCGTCGGGGGCGACCTGCTGCTCGCCCTCGGGGGCGCTGTCCTCGACCGGCGTCTCGACCTCGGCCGAGGCCTCGGCGTAGGCCGAGACGGCGGCGCGATTGACCGCCTCGTCGCCCTGGCCCTGCTGCTCGGGCTGTTGCTCGGGGCGCTTCTGCTCTGGGTTCATTGTGACCTCCGAAATTCCGTAAACGACCGCGCCACCACGTCGGACATAGACATGGCAGCGCGTGATGAAACCTGGTTCCGCGCTAATTCTGACGCAACGCCGCAGCCAGCAGCCGCGCCGTGACATCGACGATCGGGATCACCCGCTGGTAGTCCATGCGGGTCGGGCCGATCACCCCCAGCACGCCGACCACCTCACCCTCGACCCGATAGGTAGTGGAGACCACGCTGCAGTCGTCGAGCAGCGCGTAGCCCGACTCCTCGCCGATGAAGATCTGCACCCCGTCGGCGGCGATGCAGCGATCGAGAATGTGGAGGATCTCGCGCTTCTCGTTGAAGGCCTCGAACAGCTGCTTGAGCCGATCCATGCTGGAGAGCTCGCCGAACTCCATCAGGTTGGTCTGCCCGGCGATGTAGCAGTCGTCCTTGCGGTCGGCATCCTCCACCACGCGGTGAGCGAGCACCGCCGCGTGCATCATCAACTGGTCCATGTTCTCGTGGGTACGCTTGAGATCCTCGAGCAGCCGCCGGCGCACCTCGTTGATGTCCTGTCCGGTGAACATCTGATTGAGATAGTTGGCCGACTGCTCGAGCTGCGCGGGCGAGAAACGGCGATCGGTGTTGATGATGCGGTTGTGGACCTCACCCTCGGTGGTGATGAGGATCGCCAGCACCCGCGAGTCGGACAGCGGCACCAGCTCGATCTGGCGAAAGGCGTTGCGCTCGTGGCGCGGCAGCATCACCACCCCGGCCAGATGGGTGACCCCGGAGAGCAGGTTGGAGGCGGTCTCGACCAGCGACTTGGCGTCCATCCCCGGCACGAAGGTACTGCGCAGCGAGGCGATGTCGCGCTCCGAGGGCGGACTGACCGTGAGCAGCGAATCGACGAACAGCCGATACCCGGCCGCCGTCGGCACCCGCCCGGCCGAGGTGTGGGGCGAGACCAGCAGCCCCAGGTCCTCGAGGTCGGCCATCACGTTGCGCACCGTCGCCGGACTGAGGTCGAGGCCGGTATCCTTGGCCAGGGTCCGGGAGCCGACCGGCTGGCCGTCCCTGATGTAGCGCTCGACCAACGCCTTCAGGAACAGCAGCGCCCGCTCGCTCACCGGGGAATCGAACTGTCGCGTCTCGCCTGCCAAGGTTTCAGCCGCCTACATCACTGGATCGCGCGGATGGACCATCGTCGACCTTCGCCTCACGCCCGCCTCGCGGCGGCGGACATCAGGGGGGTCGACCCCGTTAGCACTCACCGTCAGAGAGTGCTAACACAGGAATTTAGGGATTTGCTCCTACCCTGTCAAGGCTGCCCCCGGACGCCTATTGGCGTGTCTGGCCGCCCATGCTAACGTTTATCGGTCCTGCCGTCCCCAACCCCACACAGAACTCCATGGCGCATTTCCAGACCATCGGCATCATCGGCAAGCAAGGCGACCCCGACAAGGCACGCAGCACCCTTCGCACCCTCTGCGCCTATCTGCGCGCGCACGCGCTCGAGGTGTTGCTCGACGCCGAGAGCGCCCATCTGCTCGATGCCCCCGTCGGCGCCGCCCGCCCGCTCGACGAGCTCGGCGAGCGCTGCGACCTGGTGATCGTGGTCGGCGGCGACGGCACCCTGCTGCATGCCGCGCGCGCGCTGGCCGCGCACGACGTGCCCCTGGTCGGGATCAACCTCGGGCGCCTCGGCTTCCTCGCCGACGTCTCGCCCGAGGAGATCGGCTCGGTGCTCGAGCGCATCCTCGAGGGTGAGTACAAGACCGACTCGCGCGCCATGCTCGAGGCGCGGATCCGCTGCGACCAGGCCCCGCCGCGCCGCGCCTGCGCGCTCAACGACGTGGTCATCCACAAGTGGAACACCGCGCGGATGATCGAGTTCGAGACCTATGTCGACGGCGTCTTCGTCAACGCCCAGCGCTCCGACGGGCTGATCATCGCCACACCCACCGGTTCGACCGCCTACGCCCTCTCCGGCGGCGGCCCGCTGATCGATCCCGGACTCGAGGCCATCGTGCTGGTGCCGATCTGCCCTCACGACCTCGCCCACCGCCCGCTGGTGCTGCCCGCCGACCGGCACATCGAGGTACGCGTCGGCCCGCTCGAGTTGGGACACGTGCAGATCACCTGCGACGGCCAGGACGAGCTCCAGCTGCCGCCCGGGGCAACGATCGAGATCACCCGCCACCCCGAGCGCGCCACCCTGCTCCACCCGCTCGGACAGGACCACTACCAGATCCTCCGCGCCAAGCTCGGCTGGGGCGGACGCACCCAGACCCGGCGGGCATGAACGGACACCCCACCGAGCACGGAGGCTGCGCGGCATGTTGACCCATCTCATGGTCCGGGACCTGGCCATCGTCAGCGCCGTCGAGCTGGAGTTCGAGGCCGCGATGAGCGCGCTCACCGGCGAGACCGGCGCCGGCAAGTCGATCCTCATCGACGCGCTCGGGCTGGCCCTCGGCGACAAGGCCGAAACGACGATGATCCGTCCCGGTTGCACGCGCGCCGAGATCGTCGCCGGCTTCGATCTCGGCGCCAACCCAGCCGCGCGCGACTGGCTGCGCGCCCACCAGCTCGAGGGCGACGAGGACGCCTGCATCCTGCGCCGCCTGCTGGTGGCCAAGGGGCGCTCGCGCGCCTATGTCAACGGCCACCCCACCACCGCCGCGCAACTGCGCGAGCTCGGCGAGCTGCTGGTCGACATCCACGGCCAGCACGCCCACCAGTCGCTGCTGCGCGCCGAGGCCCAACGCGACCTGCTCGACGCCTACGGCGGCCACCGTGCGCTCGCCGAGCAGGTCGCCGCCGACTTCCGCGCCTATCGCGACCACGCCCGCGCCCTCGAGCGCGCCGAGCAGGAGGCGCAGAGCCGCGCCGAGCGCCTCGAGCTGCTGCGCTTCCAGGTCGAGGAGTTGGAGGCGGCGGCGATCGATGCCGCGGAGCTCGAACAGCTCGACGGCGAGCAGCGCCGTCTCAGCCATCTCGAACAGCTCCAGAGCGGCACCGCCACCGTACTCCAGGCACTGGCCGAGGGCGAACCGACGATCTGCGATCAGCTCGCCACCACCCTCGCCGAGATCGAGGATCTCGCCGCCATCGACCCCGCGCTCGGCGAGGCCCGCGAACTGTTGGAGACGGCGAGCATCCATGCCGGCGAGGCAGCCGCGGCGCTGCGTCACTATCTCGACGGGCTGGAGCTCGACCCCGACGCCCTGGCCACGGTCGAGGCCCGGCTCGAACAGCTCCAGGCCCTGGCGCGCAAGCATCGCATCTTTCCCGCCCAGCTGCCCGAATACCTCGCCGAGCGCCGCGCCGAACTCGACGCGCTCGAACAGGCCTCGGTCGCGCTCGCCGGGCTGGCCGAGGCGCGCGAGGCGGCCTGGGGGCGCTATCTCCAGGGCGCCGAGGCACTGGGCGAGGCGCGCACCGCCGCCGCCACGCGTCTCGAGGAGACCCTGAGCACGGCGATGGGCGAGCTCGGCATGGCCGGCGGTCGCTTCGCCGTCGCGCTCGAACCCCTGCCCACCGAGCGCGCCGCAGCCGGCGGGCTGGAGCGGATCACCTTCATGGTCAGCGCCAACCCCGGCCAGCCGCTGCAGCCGCTCGCCCGGGTCGCCTCCGGCGGCGAACTCTCGCGCATCGGCCTGGCCATCCAGGTCGCCACCGCCGCCTGCGGGCGCATCCCCACGCTGGTCTTCGACGAGGTCGACGTCGGCATCGGCGGCGGCGTGGCCGAGATCGTCGGTCGGCTGCTGCGCCGCCTCGGCGACGAGCGCCAGGTACTCTGCGTCACCCACCTGCCCCAGGTCGCCGCCCAGGCCCACCGCCAGCTGCGGGTGCGCAAGGAGCGGCGCGAGGGCGAGACCCACACCCGGATCGATCCGCTCGACGACTCGGCGCGCATCGAGGAGATCGCGCGCATGCTCGGCGGCACCGAGATCACCCGCCGCACCCGCGACCACGCCAGCGAGATGCTCGACCGCGCCGCCGCCACGCCTCCATCCTGAAACCCGCCCAGAGGTCGCCATCGCACGGGCGCCACCCAGCGCCCCGACGAACCGCACATGAACGTACGCACACGCTTCGCCGGCGGACTCATCGCCATCCTCATCGTCGATCTCGCCGTCGGACTCTACGGTTTCCATCTCCACAAGCAGGCCGCCGATCGCGAGTCCGAGATCCGCGCCCGCAGCTCGCAGATCGTCACCACCGCGCTCACCGCCCAGGTCAGTTTCAAGACCCAGGTGCAGGAGTGGAAGAACATCCTGCTGCGCGGCCAGGACCCCGAGCTCTACCAGCGCTATCTGGCACAGTTCGAGCAGGAAGAGGTCGAGACCCGTGCCGCCGTCGCCCGGCTGCTCGAGCTGCTGCGCGACCACGACCCGCGGGTGCGCGCCAGCGCCGAGCGCTTCCTCGCCGCCCACCTGCGCCTCGGCTCGGCCTATCGCGACGCGCTCGATCACTATCGCGCAGAGGACCCCGCCGCCCAGCTCAGCGTCGACCGCGACGTGCGCGGCATCGACCGCGAGCCGACCGAGTTGATCGATCGTCTGGTGGCCGAGGCGCGCGCCCACGAGCGCATCCAGATCGCCGCCATCGACCGCCAGACACGCGCCGCCGAGTTCAAGGTGCTGGCGCTGGTGCTCGGGGTGATGAGCGTGGCCGTGGCGGCGCTGATCTGGCTGCTCGATCGCACCATCGGCCAGCCCATCGCCACCGCAACGGCGATCGCGCGGCGGGTGAGCGCCGGCGACTTCTCCACCCAGATCCAGGTCAGCGGCAACGACGAGCACGCACAGATGCTCCATGCCCTCAAGCACATGCAGGAGAATCTCGCCAACTCCCAGGAGCACCTGCGCCAGAGCGAGGCGCGCTTCCGCCTGCTGCTCGAGTCCACCGGCGAGGGCATCTACGGCGTCGACACCCAGGGCCGCTGCACCTTCTGCAACCCCGCCGGCGCGCGCATGCTCGGCTACGACTCGCCGCAAGCGCTGCACGGACGCGACATGCACCAGACCCTGCACCACTCACGCCTCGATGCCAGTCCCTATGCCGCGCGCGACTGCAGGGCCGCGCGCACCCACCGCGACGGCACCCCGGCGCGGGTCGACGACGAGGTGTTCTGGCGCGCCGACGGCACCAGCATCCCGGTCGAGTACCACGCCAACCCGATCTATCGCGACGGCAGCCTGGTCGGCGCGGTGGTCACCTTCGCCGACATCTCCGCGCGCAAGCGCGCCGAGCTGGCGCTGCGCAACGCCCATCAGGCGCTCGCCGAGGAGCGCGCGCTGCTCGCCGAGCGGGTGCTCGAGCGCACCGCCGAACTCGATCGCGCCAATGTCGAGCTGGCGCGCAGCGCCCGTGCAAAGGACGAGTTCCTCGCCGCGATGAGCCACGAGCTGCGCACCCCGCTGACCTCCATCCTCGGACTCTCCGAGACCATCGGCGACACCCTGCTCGGGCCGCTCACCGCGCAACAGGCGCGCGCCATCCATACCATCCATGAGAACGGCGCCCATCTCCTCGAGCTGATCAACGACATCCTCGACATGTCGCGGGTGGCCTCGGGACAGATGCAGCTGCGCTGGGACCAGATCCCGGTCAACCAGCTGTGGGAGGCGAGCCTGCGGCTGATCGGCCCGGCGGCCAAGCGCAAGTCGATCGCCATCGCCACCGACATCGACCCGGCGGTGCGGCTGGTCCAGGGCGACAGCCGGCGGCTCAAGCAGATGCTGGTCAACCTCCTCGGCAACGCCGTCAAGTTCACCCCGGAGGGCGGCCGCATCGGGCTCAAGGTACGCGCCGACGCCCCCCGGGGCGAGGTCCATGTCTGTGTCTGGGACACCGGCGTCGGCATCGCCCCCGACCAGCGCGAGCGACTCTTCCAGCCCTTCGTCCAGCTCGACAGCCGGCCCTCGCGCCAGTACGACGGCAGCGGGCTGGGGCTGGCGCTCGCCGCGGGTATGGCCGAGTTGCACCACGGGCGCATCGAGGTCGAGAGCGAGCCCGGCGCCGGCAGCCGCTTCGACATCGTGCTGCCCTGGGATCCGGCCGCGCAGGAGGCCGGCGACGAGCCCGGGAGCCACGCCGCGGGCGACGACGAGGCCGCGGAGGCAGACGCACTCGGCCAGGTCCAGGTACTGCTGGTCGAGGACAACGAGAGCAACCAGGAGATGATCGCCACCTATCTGCGCATCCGCGGCTGCGCGGTCGCCACCGCCCGTAGCGGCAAGGCGGCGCTGGCGCTCGCGCGCGAGCGCCGACCGGACGTGATCCTGATGGACGTGCAGATCCCCGGCATGGACGGGCTCGAGACCACCCGACGGCTGCGCGAGGCGCCGGCGCTGCGGCGCACCCCGATCATCGCCCTGACCGCGCTGGCGATGCCCGGTGATCGCGAGCAGTGTCTCGATGCCGGGATGGACGACTATCTGAGCAAGCCGCTCGGGCTCAAGGAGCTCTACAACACCCTCACCGGCTGGGTGCGGCGCACCCGCGAGGGCTGAACGGCAGCAGGCTCAGGACAGCACCAGCCGCCGGCACACCACGCACTTGTTCTTGCCCCGTTTCTTCGCCGCGTACATCGCCTGATCGGCGCGGCGCACCAACAGCTCCGGTGAGCTGGCGTGATCGGGATAGATGGCGATCCCGGCGCTGGCCCCGACTCGCACCCCCTGATAGTGCAGCTGCTCGGCATCACCGATCAGCGTGATCAGCTTGTTGCCGAACTGGTGCGCGGCATCGGCGTCACCGACCTCGGAGAGCAGGATGGCGAACTCGTCGCCGCCGAGCCGAGCGACGGTATCGGCGCGACGCACCCCCTGGCGCAACAACACCGCAACCTGCTCGAGCAGCCGGTCGCCGGCATGATGGCCGAAGGTGTCGTTGACCTGCTTGAAGCCGTCGAGATCGAGATAGAGCAGGCCGTAGCGCCGCCCGTAACGCATCGCGCTCTCGTGGAGCCGTTCGAGCCGGTCGAAGAACAGCGTCCGGTTGGGCAACCCGGTGAGTCGATCATAGTGCGCCAGCGTCACCAGCAGCGACTCGTAGAGACGCCGACGGATGATGCCGAGCGCCAGGTACCAGGAGCCGACCGCGATCACCAGCAACACCCCGGCGCCGAGCATCAGCAACCGCGTCAGCAGCCCGCCGGTGTGATGCTCGATCACCGCCGCCGGGACCTGCGAGACCAGATACCAGACATAACGCTCGGTGCCCGGCGCGGTGCGCGCGAGATGACCGACACCGAGTCGACGTCCCGGCTCCAGCGGATGGAGTTCGGCAAAGGTGAACAGCCCGTTGTCGGTACGGACCTGACCCTGTTCGTGCGCGCGCAACAAGGCCCACTCGCGCGGATAGTCGTTGTCGAAGCGCCGCGCCGCGCGCTCCGGGATCATGAAGCCCCAGGTATCGTCCTTGCGCGGGCTGAGCATCCAGTAGCCATCGGCGTTGAGCAGCGCAAGCTCACCGCTCATCGCTGCACCGGCGGTGGCCAGACGATCGAGCAAATGTTTGCCGAGATAGTTGATCAGCACCACGCCGCGCTTGTTGCCGACGGCATCGAACACCGGGGTGCCGAGCCGGATCATCGGCTTGAGCGGACGCTCGAGGCCACCGTGCTCGATGTTGAGATCGAAGGGCGAGACATAGACCTGCCCGCGACGCAGCGCCAGGCTGGCGGTGAAGTAATAGCGATGGTGCTTGTCCTGGAGATCGGCGTTGCGCACCACCGCCGGGGCACCGTCGTTGTAGTTGACCCGCACCCGCTCACGCCCCTCGAGATCGAGGAAGCGCAACTGGTCATAGACCCCCTTGAGGGTGGAGAAGGCGAGATATTCGTCGGCGATGGCCGAGCGCAGGTGTTGCGTGTCGCCATCAACGAGCAGCCATTCGAGCTCGTTCTGACCGGCGAGGACGAAGAGGTCGCCGATGACGTCGTCGAAGGTGCCGTGGACGAGATAGCGCAGCAGCTCGATGCGATAGCGCTCCTGCTCGGCGGTGTTCTCGAGATAGCGCTTGACCTCGGACTGGTAGAAGATGGCGCCGAGACCGCCGATCACCGCGGCGATGGCGAGAAAGATCGCGAAGAACAGGGTCAGCGAGTGCGCAATCAGCCGGTCCTGTCGCTCCCCCCCGCCATCACGTTCAGCATCTTGTCCCGTTTGCACCAGGCTCTCGTCCTACCACACACCCGACCACCATTGCCGCCCCAACCGATTCACGGCACTGGCGCGATGGTACGCCGCCCCACCCTCGGGTGCCAGTCGGCGGGCGGCGCGCGGGACGGCGAGAGCCACCGCCCCGCGCCCTGGCTCAGACCTTGAACTGGCCGACCATCTCCTGCAGCTCGGCGGCGAGCTTGGCCAGCTCGTCGCTGGAGGCGGCGATCTGACCCGAGGTCTGCGAGGTGGTGTCGACCGACTGGGCGATGTTGGCGACATTGCGATCGATCTCCTCGGCCACCGCACTCTGCTCCTCGGCGGCACTGGCGATCTGGGTGTTCATGTCGTTGATCTGCGCAATCGCCCCGGCGATGGTGGTCAGCGACTGGCCGGCGCGGGTGGCCTGCTCGACCGTCTCGCTCGAACGCACGCGCCCCTGCTCCATGGCACCGACGGCGCTGTTGGCCCCCTCCTGCAGGCGCTCGATCATCGCCTGGATCTCCTTGGTCGAGGTCTGGGTGCGACTGGCGAGGTTGCGCACCTCGTCGGCCACCACCGCGAAGCCGCGTCCCTGCTCGCCGGCGCGCGCGGCCTCGATCGCGGCATTGAGCGCGAGCAGATTGGTCTGCTCGGCGATACCGCGGATCACGTCGAGCACCTTGCCGATCTCGTCGCTGTCGGACTCCAGGCGGTGGATGACCCCGGCGGCCTGCTCGACCTCGTTGGCCAGCAGACCGATGGCATCGATCGTCTCGCGCACCACCCCGGCGCCCTCGGTGGCCTCGCGATCGGCCTCGCGCGCGGCCTTGGCCGCGTCGTTGGCATGGCGCGCGACCTCCTGGACGGTGGCGGTCATCTCGTTCATCGCGGTGGCCACCTGATCGGTCTCGGCGTGCTGGTGCTGGACCTGTTCACGCGTCCCGTCGCTGGTCACCGACAACTCCTCGGCGGCCGAGGCGAGCTGGCTGGTGGCGCCACTGACCTGACGGACCAGATCGTGGATGCGGGTGACGAAGGCGTTGAAGGCGGTCGCCAGCTGCGCCACCTCGTCGCGCCCCTCGGCCGGCAGACGTTGGGTGAGGTCGCCATCGCCGCTGGCGATGTCCTCGAGCGCGCCGACCACGCCGCGCAACGGTCGCACCAGACTGCGGCTGAGCAGCACGATCAGCGCGCTCATCACCGCAAGCCCGACCAGGCCGATCAGCACCACCTTGGTGATCATGGCGTTGACGTGCGCCAGCACCTTGCTCACCGGCAAGGCCATGGCGATGGTCCAGTGCTGCTCGGTGCCGGTGAGCGCCAGCGGCTGGGAGATGACCAGCGCCTCGCCATCGAGGCTGTCGCTCCAGCGCTGGGTGACGAAGGACTCGCCACGCTCGAGCGCGGTGACGAAGCGTCCCATGTCCTCGCCGAGCACGTCGGTATCGGTCTCGCGCAGATCCTTGCCGAGACGGCGTTCGTCGGGGTGGGCGATGACCGTCCCCGTACCGCTGAACAGCGCAGTCACGCCGTCGAAGGGGCGGATCTTGGCGACCTGGGCCTGGAGATCGGAGATCAGCAGATCGACCCCGACCACGCCGACCACCCGACCCTGCTCGAGGATCGGCACCGCGATCGATGTGAGCAGCTGATCGACGCCGCCGAGCGCGTAGAGATAGGGATCGAGCACCACCGTCTTGCCGCTCTGCTTGGCCAGGCGGTAATAATCGCGGCTCTCGTAGTCCTCGAGGATCTCGGTGCCGATGGTCTCGCCGTCGCGATACCAGTAGGGGATGAAGCGACCCGTGGCATCGTGCGCCTCGGTGCCGGCGAAGCGTCCGTCCTCACCGTCGAAGGCATCGGGCTCCCACACCATCCAGGCGCCGACCAGCTCCTGGTGGTCGCGCAGATAGGACTGCAGCAGCTCGGAGAAATAGTCGCGACGCACCCCAACCGGGATCTCGTCGCGGGCATGGAGCACGCTCATCAGCGCGGTTACCCCTTCGAGTTCGGCCAGCACCGAGCTGGCCAGCTCCACGCCCTGGGCGCGCGCGACCTCCTGGGAGAGCGCAATGGCCTGCTCGGTGGCCGAATCGCGCACCACGTCGCGCACGAATAGGATCACCCCGAGCAATACCACAATGGTCACCGGGATCAGGGTGACCAATAACTTCTGCATCATCGTCAATCGGTTCAGCATGACTGCGGGCCCTCGTCACGATAGCAAGCTATCGATCGGTTGTTCTGTGTACGAAACGGATAGCGACATGCCCGAAGCCGTTTTCACGGACATAACAGCGACGCAGAACCAGGCCGCTGAGCTACCATGCTCGTTTGTCTCGGGCCACGACAGAGGAAGGCGGACCATGCCCCCGGAACTACAGGCATTCATCTCGATCGGGTCGAACATCGCGCCGACCCAGAACATCATATGCAGTCTGGAGCTGCTCCAGACAATGCCGCAGACGCGGCTCAAGCACCGTTCGTCTTGGTATCGCACGCGACCCTGGGGAATTGAGAACCAGGCTGAATTTATCAACCTGGTGGTGGAGGTCGAGACCGCGCTCGAGCCCGAGACCCTGCTCGAACATACTCAGACGATCGAACAGCGCCTCAACCGTCATCGCACGGTGCGCAACGGTCCGCGCACCATCGATCTCGACCTGCTGCTGCACGGCGATCGGGTGCTGACGCTGCCGCACCTGGAACTCCCCCACCCCGGTCTGCACCAGCGTGACTTCATGCTGATCCCGCTGCTCGAGATCGCCCCCGAGGCCCATCACCCCACGCTCGGCCCGTTGCAGGCGTTGCGCGACGCGGTGAGCTACCGCCAGATCATCGAGCGGATCCCTCAGCCGGAGACCGACGGTCTCGCCGAACCCGCCTGAGCCCTCAGCCCGCGCCGGGATAGAGCGGCGCGAGCGGCGTGGCACGCGCGGTCTCGGTCGAGGCGTCGGTCAGCGCCGGCGCGAGCCGCGCCCAGCAGCCCGCCCCGTCCCAGGGCTCGCCCGTCGGGGCATAGAGCGCACGCTCGAGCGCGGCCAGGGTTGCGCCCAGCCCGGGGCGACCGAGCCGCCGCCCCAGCTCCACCGGCCCGGCCGGCGCCCGCGCGCCCCAGCGCGCCCGCCCCCAATCGAGCAGCGCTGCGCGCGCGGCGCGCGGATCGTTGGCGCGACAGGCCGCCTCCACCCTGGCCCGCGCCGCGCCGAGATCCACCGAGGCGCGCGGCGGTGCCACCGGCGCCTCGCCCCCGGCACGACGGCGCCACCACAGCCAGATCAGCGTCGCCGCCCACCCCAGCCCCAGCACCAACGCAACCCAGGGCCAGGGACCGGACCCGGCCGAGCCCTGCCCACCCTCATCGGTCGCGACCGGTCCGTCCCCCACCACCGTCTCGGCAACGGCCGCCGAGGCCGGGCGCGAGGGCAGCGCCGCGCCGGGCGCCGGCGCGACCTCCAGGGTGCGCGCCGGGATCACCGCCTCGCGCGGGCGATCGTTGACCAGGTCCCACCAGACCAGACGCACCTCGGGCAGGTGCAGCGGACCCGGGCGGGTCGGGATCAGCGCGATCTCGTGGCGCGCGCTGGCGCGCACCTCGCCGGCGGCGAGCCCGTCCTCGACCCGCGGACGACCGGGGTAGCGCTGCGCGCCCTCGACCTCGGGCAGCACCAGCTCGGGGAGCTGGGTGGCGCTCGCGCCCTCGACCTCCAGCGTCAGCACCCGCGTCAGCGGCTCGCCGACCACCGCGCGCGGCGGGGTCTCGGCCCAGTCCTCGCGCAGCCGCACCGCGCTCGCGGGCAACCAGGGCCCGACGGCGGCGTCCGGGCGCGCTCGCACCTGCAGGGTCAGGGTCTCGGCGCGCTCGACCAGCCGCCGCTCGCCGCCGCCGGCGCCGAAACCCGAGAGGCTGGGGAAGTCGCGATAGAGCGCCCCCGGACGGGGCGCGGCGGCGAAGATGACATCGAGCCGCGGCCCCTCGACCCGCAGCGCCCCGCTGTGCTGGGGGATGAGCAGATAACGGCGCTCGACCCGGGTGTACTCGACGCCGTCGACCACCGCGCGGGAACTCCGGTCCTCGCCCAGCGGCTCGACGATCGCGCCCTCGGCCACCGGCGCCGAGAGCGCCGCCTGCAGCGGGCGCTCGCGTAGCAGGATCGCCACCCGATAGACCAACGCCTGTTGCACATAGGGGGCGGCGGTCTCGACCGCGGCCTCGACCCGGGCCAGGGGCGGCGCTCCCGGCTCGGCAGCGCGCCGCGCCCCGGCCTCCACCACCTCCACCCGGCGCGGCTCGGTGCGCGCCGCGCCGAGCGTGATCGGGGCGATCTCGATCACCCCGGGATGACGCGGCGCCAGCACCAGGGTCCATACCCGCAGCCGCGAGATCGTGCCGTTGATGATCCGCATCTGCTCGGCATGGCTGCGCTCGAGCACCTCGAAGTCCTGCTCCAGCCGGCGCAGATCGGGCTCGCCCTTGAGCCCGCCATCGGCGATCAGCCGCACCACCAGGGTCTCGTTGAGCGCCAGGCGCTGGCGCTCGAGATCGAGCCGCAGCTCAGCCGACTGCGCCAGGGCGCCGAGCGAGCAGCCGACGAGCAGGAGGATGAGCAGGACAAGCGACCAGGGTCTCACGGCAGACGGCCCTCCCGACGCAGGTGTTGCAACAGAAAGCGTTCACGCAGCAGCCCGCCGGGATCGTCCGGCACCCGCCGCAGCTGGGCATCGAGGGCGCGCTCGCGCTCGTCGCCGAGATCGGCGTCGGGGGCCTCGCGCGCGCCCGCCGCCTCGGTCTCCGCCCCGCGCCCGGTCCCGCCGTCCTCGGCACCGGACTCGGACTCGGACTCGGACTCGGGATCGGGATCGGGATCGGGATCGGGATCGGGATCGGGATCGGGATCGGGATCGGGATCGGGATCGTCGTCCGCCCCGTCCTCACTGGTCGAGGGGGGCTCGGGGCGCAGCGCGGGCGGCTCATCTCGGCGGGCATCGGGCTCGGTTTCATCCTCCGAGGCGGGCGCGTCGTCCGCAGGCCCGTCCGACGGGCGCTCGGATTGTGCGCCATCCGCTGAATCGTCATCCCCATCGCTGTCACCGCCACCGGGATCATCAGCGTCCTCGGGCGGCGTCCGGTCACGCGCGGTCTCGACCAGTTCGAGGTTGTGACGGGCATCGGCATGGTCCGGGTCGCTCTCGAGCACCCGGCGATAGGCGGCGGCGGCCTCGTCGAGCCGACCGAGCCGAGCGAGCGCGTTACCCCGGTTGTACTCGGCCTCGCCCCCCGTCACCCCGGCGAGCGCCGCCAGCGCCGCGGCCGGATCACCGGCGCGCTGCAACGCGGTGGCGCGCCAGGCCGGATCGCGGAAGTGCTCGGCCGCGCCGGCGGCGTCCCCCGCCGCGAGCGCCCGCGCGCCCTGCTGGTCGGGACGCCACCACAGCCAATCCCAGCCATCGGCGCGCGCCGGCGGCGCGGGCCAGACCAGCACCACCACCAGCAACAGCCAGCCGCGACGAAAGGCCAGCGCCGCCAGCGGCAGCAGCGCGAGCAGCAACCAGGGACCCTGGTCGCGCCAGCGCGCCACCAGTTGCTCGTGCTCGCCCGGACTCGGGTCGCCGAGGGCGAGCAGGCGCTCGGTGTCACGCCCATCGGCGCGCGCCTCCAGATAGCGCCCGCCACCGACCCGGGCGAGGCTGCGCAGTGCCTCCGGGGTGAAGGGGGCGAGGCGCACCGCGCCCTCGGCGTCGGTGGCCAGCCCGCCCTCGGCCAGCGGCAGCGGCGCGCCGCCGGGGAGAT
>NZ_RHFI01000024.1:0-50861 GCF_003718685.1 Marichromatium sp. AB31
CCATGGATCGCCTGACCCGGCGTATCGTCGGGGTCCATGTTGGCGATCGTACGGAGCGCTCCGCACAGGCTCTGTGGGATTCCATCCCAGCGCAATATCAGACTTCCGCTCCCGTCTACACAGATTTTTGGAGCGCCTATGCGCGGATCATCCCGGCACACCGACATTATCCCAGTGCGAAGTCACAAGGGGAAACCAACCATATCGAACGGTTTAACGGTACACTCCGGCAGCGTATCTCCCGCTTGGTGAGAAAGTCGCTCGCATTTTCGAAAAACCAGGAAAACCATCTGGGTGCACTCTGGCACTTCATTCATCACTACAACGAAACGATGTGCGCTTGACTCACTGCAGGTGAGCCAAACACATTGAGCGATTCAAAATCCTATCGGTCAGGGCACTACCCAACGGTACACTCCGGCAGCGTATCTCCCGCTTGGTGAGAAAGTCGCTTGCGTTCTCGAAGAACCAGGAAAACCATCTGGGTGCACTCTGGAACTTCATTCATCACTACAACGCTACGATGTGCGTGTGATTCATTGCGGGAAAGCTCAAAAACATCGAGCGATTCAAAATCCTATCAGTCAGGGCACTACCCGGCTTCGATCGGCTGACCGGGCGGAGTTTCGAGCATCGGCGCGGCTGGGTGGAGTTGCGGTTGCGTCAGCTCGCGGGGGTGTTCGCGATCGATGTCGCGGCCTATGCGGTGATGAGCAATCACGTGCATCTGGTGGTGCGGGTGGATGCCGATCGAGCGGCGGGGTGGTCGGATGCCGAGGTGTTGCGGCGCTGGCGGTGTCTGTTCCGGGGGCCGGTGGTGGTGGAGCGGTTCCTGTCGCCTGCGACGCGGGCGGGGATGACCGAGGCGGAGCTGGAGGTGGTCGCGGGGTTGGTCGCGACCTATCGGGCGCGGCTGGCGGATCTCTCCTGGTTCATGCGGGTGCTCAACGAGTCGATCGCGCGGGCGGCGAATCGGGAGGACGGGGTGCGCGGGCGGTTCTGGGAGGGGCGCTTTCGCTCGCAGGCGATCCTCGATGAGACGGCGCTGTTGGCGGTGATGGCCTATGTCGATCTCAACCCGATTCGGGCGGGGATCGCGGAGACACCGGAGGAGAGTGCGCATACCGGGATTGCGGCACGGATCGCCGCCTTGCGTGCGGGCGATGATGGCGCGGCGAACGGGCGGCATCTCGTCGTGGCGCCGTCACCCGATACGGCAAGACGAGCACCGCCAGACGTCCATCCCGGCTCGCAACGCGCGCGTGCTGCCCAGGAGACCGCGACGTCCGAGACGGATGACGCCCCGCCAGCCACGCACCCGCCCTCACCTGCCGTGACCGATCACGCCGACAGCTCGCCAGACGCTCGCAGCACCAATCTCTGGGAGACCGTCCTCGGTCGCCTGCCCCCTGCCCCACTACTGCCCTTCGGCAACCCCGCCGAGGTCCCCGCAGCGATCCCCTTCACCTTCGACGGCTATCTGACCCTGGTCGACTCGCTCGGTCGCGCCCTGCATCCACGCAAGCGCGGGGCGATCCCGGCGGATCTGCCCGACATCCTCTCCCGACTCGGCATCGCGCCGGAGCGTTTCGTCGAGCACGCCGGTTTCCTGCTCAAGGGGTTTGGCGCCGCGATCGGCGCGCCAGAGCGCCTGATCGCGCTCGCCGCGCGGCGGGAGTGTCGCTATCTTCGAGGTCAGAGAAGAGCCCGGTTGCTCTTCTCTCCGCCACGACAGGAGCAACACGCATGCAGCATTCAATGAAAGGAAGACACCACGGATCCTGTCTGTGTGGTCGAGTCCGCTTCGAGATCGAGGGTGATTTCGACAGCTTCTATCTGTGCTATTGCACGTATTGCCAAAAGGACACGGGGTCGGCTCACGCCGCCAATCTGTTCTCACAATCCGCGCGGCTTCATTGGATCGAAGGCAAGGCGCACGTCAAGACCTTCCAGTTGCCCAACACCCTGCACGAAAAGAGCTTCTGCATACACTGCGGATCGGCACTGCCGACACGATCGACACCTGACGCCCCGCTTGTCGTACCAGCAGGCTGTCTGGACTCAGTCGTCGGCAGACGCCCGGACGCGAAGATTTATGTGGAGAACCAGGCGGCTTGGACCCGTCAGAACCTGGACGAGCTTCCTCGTTTCAGCGGACCGCCAGCGCGTTGAGCCAATCACTCAGCGTGAGCGCTGAGCGCATAGCGAGGGGGTTCCGTGCTGGCGAGGGCCGCCCCCTTGTCCAGAGAACTCTTCGCCGATTCAGCCATCCCGGGCCCTCGCCTTCGATCACGACCACCCCCTGGTTGGAGCGACTCGACCGCGCCCGACGCTCACGGAAGGCATGCAGCCCTGCCAACCGATACGCCCCTCCGCGAGTCGGCGCGACAAGGAGCGAGCAAAAACACAAAGCGTTGAAAACCGCCGCCGCCCGACCCATGCACAGATCTTGGTAGTCGACGCAGGATACCCCCGATATATCCATGCATATGGAGGGAAAATGGTCGTCAAATCGATTCAGCAGAAGATCGCACTCATCGGTGGACTCTGCTTGCTTGCCACCGCCGGTATCCTCGTCGGCTACGGGGTCTACTCTTCCCACTCCACCCAGAGCCTCGTCTCCGAACGCGTCGAATCCCAGGCCGAGGCAGCGGCACTCGAAGAACTCGAAATCCTCGCCGGAAAATACGCAGGCGACATTCGGGCCAAGTTCGACACCGCCCTCGACACTGCCAGGACCATGGCCAACGTCTTCGCCGTAGCCCAGTCCGGCGCCGACCTCGACCTCGAACGCAGTCACGTCAACGCCATCCTTTTGAAGGTTCTGGAGGAAAACCCCGAATTCAACGGCACCTACTCCTGCTGGGAGCCCAACACCATCGACGGTCGTGATGCCGCATTCCGTGGCACAGGCGATGGCAACAACGATCAGACCGGCCGCTTCACCCCCTACTGGACACGCGACCCCAGCGGCAAGATCGACGTCCAGGCGCTGGTCGAGTACGACTCCGAGGAACGCCACCCAAACGGCGTGATGAAGGGCGGCTGGTACATCAACCCGAAGCGGACGGGGCGGGAAAGTATCCTCGCTCCCCTGCCCTATGTCGTGCAGGGCAAGCAGGTCTGGCTGGCGACGCTCTCGGTACCGATCATGGTCAATGGCCGATTTCAGGGCGTGGCCGGCACCGACTATGACCTCGATTTCGTCCAGCGCATCAGCCGGCAGATCTCCCAGAACATCTACGATGGCGAAGGTGACGTCGCCATCGTCAGCGAGCAAGGGCTGGTGATCGCCGCCAGCGCGCATCCCGAGCACATCGGACAGCCCCTCAAGGCGATCGATCCCCAGGGCTGGCAGCAAAGCCTCGAGATCATCAAGCAGGAGAAGGCGCTCGCACGCGTCGACGATGAGAGCGGGATGATCGAGGTCTTCTTCCCGATCAAGCTCGGCCGCACCGGGACCACCTGGTCGGTCATGCTCAGCGTCGACGCCCGCCTGGTCCTTGCCAAGGCCTATGCCCTGCGAGACGACATGGCCACCCAGGGACAGCGCGGCACCCTGATGCAGGTCCTCGTCAGCGTCCTGGTCGCACTGCTGGCGATGGCCGTGCTTTGGTTCGCTGCGCGCTCGATCGCCGGGCCGATCCGCCGCGCAGCGGGGCTCGCACATGCCATCCAGACCGGGGACCTCTCGCAACGTCTTACCCATACCTCACAGGACGAGATCGGGCAGCTTGCCCGCAGCCTCGACACCATGGCCGATAGCCTGCAGGACCGTGCCGAACTCGCCGAGCAGATCTCGCGCGGCAACCTTGACCTGGATGTCGCACTGGCATCCGAGCAGGATCAGCTCGGCATCGCCCTCAAGCGTATGGTCGATAACCTCAACAACCTGGTGTCCCAAGTACAATCCGGCGCTTCACTGATCACCGAAAAGGCACAGACGGTATCGGGCCTGAGCCAGGATTTCGCCAGCGGCGCCACTCAATCGGCCGCCTCTGTCACCCAGATCAGCGCCACCATCGGCCAGATGGCAGACCAGATTCGTCAAAGCGCCGACAAGGCGGAGCGCGCAAACGCCCTCTCGAAGAATGCCGAAGCGTCGGCGCGCGACGGAGACCGGCTGATGGAAGAGCTGCGCACTGCGATGCAGCAAATCGAGCAATCGGGTCAGGACATCACCAAGATTACCCAGGTGATCGAAGAGATCGCAGCCCAAACCAACCTGCTCGCCCTGAACGCGGCCATCGAGGCGGCACGCGCCGGTGAGCACGGTCGCGGCTTCGCGGTGGTCGCCGACGAGGTGCGTCAGCTGGCGGCGCGCAGCGCCGAGGCCGCCCAGCAGACCGCCCAACTGATCCAAAGCACGGCGACTCGCACCACCAAGGGTCTGGAGCTCACCGATGAGACCGCCAGCGCCCTGCAGACGATCGTCTCCGGCTCCTCCGAGACATCCTCTCTGGTGGGGGATATCGCACTCGCGGCCAACGAACAGGCCAGCGGAGTCGAGCAGTTGAGCGATGCCATCTCGCAGATCGACGAGGTCATCAATCACAACAGCAACAGCGCAGAACAGTCCTCGATGGCCGCGCACACCCTCACCGAGCAAGCCGCCCAACTCGAGCGGCTGATCGCGACCTTCAAGGTTCGGACACGCTGAACCCACGCCGGCGCCCCTCAGCGGCGACGGCGGGTCGATACGCATCGCGCTGATCGGCGCCATGCTCTCGGCGGCGGACTTGCCGACCCTCGACGAGCCGAGCAACCATCTCGACCGGCCCTCGCTGCTCGCGCTGGAGCAGCTGTTGCGCGACTACCAGGGGGCGCTGGAGGTGGTCTCCCACGACGACGCCTTTCTGGACGCGCTGGACCTGACCGCGCGCCTGGTCGGCGGCGCCGAGGGCTGGCGGCTGGAGCCGTGGACCTGAACGGCGCAGGGCGCGTCATGGCGCTCTCGTCTGTTGACAGCGACGCCCCGGGCAAGAAAGCTCAGGGCTTGGGCCGTCATGCGACGCGCCCGCCCACGAACCCAGCCATTCCTCACCGGAGCCGCCGACGAGACATGCGTATCTCCTTCAGCCACACCAACATCGTCGCCCAGGACTGGAAGCGGCTCGCGACCTTCTACACCAACGTCTTCGGCTGCACGCCAAAACCACCCGAACGCGATCTGGCGGGCGACTGGCTCGACCGCCTGACGGCCATTGACTCCGTTCACATACGGGGAATCCACCTCCTGCTGCCGGGCTTCGACGACACCGGTCCGACACTGGAGATCTTCCAATACGATCAACAGGACACGCAGGCGAGGAAAGCCATCAACACCTTCGGCTTCGGCCACATCGCCTTCGCCGTCGACGATGTCGACGCCTGTCTGCAGAAGGTGCTCGATCACGGCGGATCAACCGTCGGCGAGACCGTCCATGGCGATGTCGGTGGCCTCGGCGCCATCCATCTGATCTACGCCAAGGATCCCGAAGGCAACATCATCGAGATCCAGAAGTGGCAGGACTGAGGCAGCAGGACGAAGCGCCGCGCCGTCGACGATCTCGGTCGTCGACGGCGCGGCGCATGCGTATACGGGCACCCATGGACGGGAGCTAACGACACCCGGAGACGACGGAGCGCCTCCGGGGTCGGGGTCAGACGATCTCGCGGATCGCCGCGACCACCTGCCCCGCGTCGGGGATGTAGAACTGCTCCAGCGGCGGGCTGGCCGGGACCGGGATGTCCGGGCCGGTGACCCGGCGCAGCGGGGCCTTGAGGTCGGCGAAGGCCTGCTCCATGACCACGGCGGCGATCTCGCCGGCGAAACCGCCGGTGCGGGTCGCTTCGTGCAGCACCACCAGACGTCCGGTCTTGCGTACCGAGGCGAGGATGGTCTCGCTGTCCAATGGGGTCAGGGTTCGCAGGTCGACGACCTCGACATCGACGCCCTCGCCGGCCAGCTGTTCGGCCGCCTGCATGGCGACACCGAGCATCTTCGACCAGGTGACGACGGTGACATCGGTGCCGGCGCGCTTGATGTCGGCCTTGCCGATGGGGATGGTGTAATCGTCCTCCGGCACCGCGTCCGGGGCGAAGTAGAGCCCCATGTCCTCGATGAAGATGACCGGGTTGTCGTCGCGGATGGCGGACTTCAACAGCCCCTTGGCGTCGGCCGGGGTGGCCGGCATTACCACCTTCAGCCCCGGACAGTGTGCGACCCAGGCCTCGAGGTTGTGCGAGTGCTGGCAGCCGGCGCCGAAACCGGCCCCGCTCTTGATCCGCACCACCAGCGGGAAGCGGGTCTTGCCGCCGGAGAGATAGCGCAGCTTGGCGGCGTGGTTGATGATCATGTCCGAGGCCAGGGTGAAGAAGGGGTTGAACATCACCTCCACCACCGGGCGCAGCCCACCGGCGGCGGCACCGACCGCGAGCCCGGCGATCGCCGCCTCCGACACCGGGGTGTCCTTCACCCGCTCGGGACCGAAGGCCTCGAGCAGCCCCGCGGTCGGCATCATCGGGCTGTCGTGGATACCGACCCCGATGCCCTCGCCGGCGAGGAAGATCCGTGAATCGCGCGCCATCTCCTCGCGCAGCGCCTGATTGACCGCCTGGCCCATTCCGAGTGTTTGCATCGTCATCTCCCCCTCACGCGACCCAGACATCGTCGAGCGCCTCGTGCGGCTCGGGCCACGGGCTCTCCTCGGCAAAGCGCACCGCCTCGGCGACGACCTCGGCCGCTTCGGCGCGCATCTCGCCAAGCACTGCGGCGGACAGCTCGCCGCGTTCACACAGCGCCCCACTCAACCGCTCGATGGGACAGCGCGCCTTCCAGGCGGCGATCTCCTCGGCAGGCTGGTAGCGCTGTGGATCACCCTCGCCGTGACCGCGCCAGCGGTAGGTCATGCACTCGATCAGCGTCGGTCCCTCGCCGGCCAGAGCGCGCTCGCGGGCGCGCCGGGTGGCCTCGAACACCGCCGGCGCATCGTTGCCGTCGACCTGCTCGCCCGGCATGCCGTAGGCATCGGCGCGGGTCGCCAGCGACTCGATCGGGGTGTGCTCGTCATAGCCCTGCGCGGCGGCATAGCGGTTGTTCTCGCACACGAAGACCACCGGCAGGCGCCAGAGCCCGGCGAGGTTGAGCGCCTCGTGGAAGGAGCCCTCGCTGGTCGCCCCATCGCCGAAGAAGCACAGCGTCACCGCCGCCTCGCCACGATACTGCTGCGCGAAGCCCAGCCCGGTGGCGATGGGGAAGCCGCCGCCGACCACCGTGGTGGTGCAGAGCGCGTTGACCTCGGGCACCGCCAGATGCAGCGTGCCGCTCTTACCCTTGTTGCAACCGGTGCGCCGACCGAAGATCTCGGCCATCAGCGCCTTCGGATCCGCCCCGCGAGCGAGCAGGTGGTGATGACTGCGATGATTGGTGACGATGACATCCGCCGGCGACAGCGCGGCGCAGGCCCCCGAGCCGACCGCCTCCTGCCCCGTCGCCAGGATCATCATGCCGTGGATCTTGTCGGGCTGCTGGCACAGCTCGGTCAGGGTTTCCTCGAAACGCCGCGCCAGGAGCATGGTGCGCAGCATCTCGAGCCTCTGCTGGGTGGAAACGATCATCAGGAACACTCTCTAAACGTTTCGTCGCTGTCACGGGATCGGCTGGTTGCCCGCGCCGATCTCCGGGACCTATGGCGAGGATGGAGACCCTGCCCTCCCCCGGCAACGACCGCACGCCAGGGACCGGCCAGGGGACCTCGAACCTGGGACCAGCCTATCCCGACTCCCTTGCTCTGATAAGACGGCAGAATCGCCAAGGACTGTTGCACTGATGCACCAATCAACCCATGACTGGTGCGCTCGCTCCACCAGGAGCGGACGCGCCGCCCGCCGCCCCAGTGGGAGCGCCGCCATCGCGGCACGCGACCGCGGGAGGAGTCCGCCCCGACGCTTTGCTAAACTCCCATGCCCATGTCCTTCACCCCACATCGAGTGGTGTTATGTCAGCGGCCCGGACCAGCCAGACGCATCCCTTGCAGATCGCCGAGGTCCGAGCGAGCCCGTCGCACGGCCGGATCGGGATCACCTTCTGCCCGGGCAAGCAGGACCCCTTCGCCCACACCGGCGCCTGGCGGCGCGACCTCGCCGCCGATCTCGATGTCATCGCCACCTGGGGCGCAACCCTGGTGCTTACCCTGGTGGAACCCGCCGAGCTGGTGACGCTCAAGGTCCCCGAGCTGGGCGAGGCGGTGCGGCGCCGGGGCATCGACTGGCGTCACCTGCCGATTGCCGACTACTCGGTGCCGAGCCCGGCCTTCGAGACCCAGTGGCTCACCCAGGGCCCCGAGATCCGCCAGCGGCTCCGCGATGGCAAGGCCGTGCTGGTGCACTGCCGGGGAGGGCTGGGCCGCGCGGGCATGATCGCCGCCCGTCTGCTCGTCGAGCTGGGCATGGACCCCGAGACGGCGATCCGCGAGGTTCGTGGCGCGCGCAAGGGCGCCATCGAAACCTCCTCGCAACTCGCCCTGGTGCGCCGCACCCGACCCATCGACTGAGCCAGGAGCCGCCATGATCTCCGCCAGAGCACCCGTGGATACCGACGCCATGCAGCGCATCGGCGGCCAGTTGGGCACCAACCCCGCCGGTCTCTTCCAGGACGCGGACGGACGGCGTTACTACGTCAAGACGCTGGAGTCGCCGATGCACGCGCGCAACGAGATGCTCGCAGCCCGCCTCTACGCGCTGACCGGGGCGCCGACCCTGACCTATGTGCGCACCATGCGGACCGATCAGGTCGCAACCGAATGGCTTGAACTCGACAAGCGCTGCGTGGCCCACCTCAGCGAGCGCGAGCGCAGACAGGCCCAACGCTGGTTCGGCGTGCACGCCTGGACGGCCAACTGGGACGCCGCCGGCTTCGACGGCGACAACCAGGGCGTGGTCGACGACCGGGTGCTGACGCTCGACCTCGGCGGCGCGCTGTCGTTCCGCGCCCACGGCGACCCCAAGGGCAAGGCCTTCGGCACCCGGGTGGATGAGCTCGACGTGCTGCGCGATGACGCCGGCAACCCGCACGCCGTCAGGCTCTTCGGCGATATGCGGGCCGAGGCCATCGCGGCGGCCATCGCGGTGGTGACGCGGCTCTCGGACGCGCGCATCCGCGCGGTCATCGACGAGGGCGGCGGCAGTCAGAAACTCGCCGACAAGCTGATCGCACGCAAGGCGGACATGGCCGCGCGGCTCGATGCCATGGCCTCGGTCAGAGAGGCGCGGCAGACACCGACGGCCTGACCGGCGCAGACCACCGCCCCGTGCGAGCCGAACCGGCCCGGTCGAGACAGCAGCGAGCACCAGGGCCAGTCCGCACCCCGCCCCCACCTCCCCCTCTGTCAGGCGACGCAGAGCCCGGCGGCCGGATCACAGCCGGCCGCGCCGCCGACCGCCTCCCAGAAGCAGCCGTTGCCCGCGACCACGCGCCGGATCGCCCCCGCGCGTTCCAGCACGGCGAGATGGCGCTCCAGCTCCGGTGCGGACAGCTCGAGGATGGTGGCCAACTCGACCGGGGCCATCCGCCCAAGGGTGTGGATGAGCTCAAGCAGCCCCTCGGCGCCACCGCGCGGCGCGCGCCAGCACAGCGCACCCTCGCTCAGGCTCTCGATCACCGCGCGCATGTTCGCCAAGCCCTGATAGCCGTGCAGCGCCAGCGCGCGCTCGCCGAAGACGAGCCGGAAGCTCGGGAAGCCGCGCACCCCGGCTCGACGGGTCAGCGCCAGATCGGCGCGGAAGGCGTGCTCGGCGGAGCCGTCCTCCAGACACCCGATGAAGGTCGCGAGATCGAGCCCGACCTCGGCGGCCAGCTCGATCAGCACCTCACGCCGTCCGGTCTCGCGCGCCTCGGCAGCGGAGGCCTCGCGGAGACGGCGCAGATAGCGCGGCGCCAGCCGCGGATCGGCCAGCTCGGCGGCCTTGCAGGCGATGTTCTGCGGATGGGTCGAGACCGTCTCGGCGCCGAACAGCCGGAAGCCCTCGGTCCGTACCGGCATGCCGTGACGCGCCGAGGCCTCCAGCCAGTGCGCGGCGATCGCCGCGTTGGCCTGTTCGGGGTCGCCGCCGATGGCGTTGGCGCGGTCGTAAAAGGTACGGATGTCCTCGACCAGCCCGCCCATCACCGGGCGGATGCGCAACTGATCGCCATAACCGATCCGCAGCGCACGCAGCACCGGCTCGCTCCCCCAGCACCAGGTACAGACCGGGTCGGTGAAGGCGAGGAGTTCGAGGGGCGGCTGATCTGTCATCGGGGGAACCTCATCGGATGGGCGACCTGGGGCCGGGTGACGCTGGAGCCAGGGTACTGTCGTGCCGGGCCGGTGATAAGATGCGGGATCGCCAAAGACTGTTGCGCCAGAGCACCAATCAGCCGTGGACGACTTCAACGACCTGGTCTATTTCACCTCCGTGGTCGAGCACCATGGCTTCTCCGCCGCCGCCCGCGCCACCGGGGTCGAGAAGACCCGACTGAGCCGACGGATCGCGGCGCTGGAGTCGCGCCTCGGGGTGAGGCTGCTGCACCGCTCGACGCGGCGCATCGCGCTGACCGAGGCCGGAGAACGGTTCTACGCCCACTGCCGGGCGGCGGTGGAAGGCGCGCGGAGCGCCTACGAGAGCGTCGCCGACCTGCGCCGCGAGCCCGCCGGCACCGTGCGCTTGACCTGTCCCCAGGTGATGGCGGAGAGCTATCTGGCCCCTATCCTCGCGAACTATCTGACCGAGTACCCCAAGGTTGACCTGATGGTGGAGGCCACCGATCGCGTGGTCGACCTGTTCGACGGACGCTTCGACTTGGCGCTGCGCCCAAGCGCCCGCATCGACGAGGCGCTCGATCTGGTGGCCCGGCCGCTGGCCGACGCGCACCGTATCCTGGTCGCCAGTCCCGTCTATCTCAAACGGCGAGGACAACCCACGGGACCAGAGAAACTATCGGCCCACGACGTCATCTGTCGCTCCGAGGAATCGACCGACGGCCAGACACGCTGGCGACTCACCGGACCGAAGGGGCAGCGCATGACGCTCCAACTCTCCCCGCGCGTCGAGACCAACGACATGCGGTTGCTGCAAGAGGTCGTCTGCCGCGGGCTCGGGATCGGGCTGTTGCCCGAGCCCGTCGTCGCCACGGCGATCCGAGCCGGCACGCTGATGCAGATCCTGCCACAGTGGACCGGCACCACGCACCACATCTATCTGCTCTATCACAGCCCACGCGGCATGCTGCCCTCGGTGCGCAGCCTGATCGACTACTTGATCGAACACCTGCCGGCAAGCCTCCGAGCCGTCTCCAATACCGGCTGAACGCGCCCGGCCGGGGAGATTGAACCGCGAAGGAAAAGCTATCAGCCGCCACTGGGCGCGCTTCCTCCCGCCGTTGACGCAAGACATCAGCCTCTGGCGCCATTATGGGCGCCAATCCTCCCCACTGGGTGCTGGGGGCTGGGGGCTGGGTGCTGGGTGCTGGGTGCTGGGTGCTGGGTGCTGGGTGCTGGGCATCGTAGTTTGGCTGCCCACCGATCCAGTGTCATGCACGCGCTGGCGCAACTGATGACCCGAGGCACCGATGGCGACAACCGCCTGGCCGTCACCGCCCGCCATCACCCCAGTGAGGGCGTGACCGATTCAGCGCGGGAGCACGTCGGCGGCAATCGGTATCGAGGCTGCCCGGCTGGCCGCCGCTACCGGGCGACTACCTGGTCGGCGATGCCACGGCGCCGGTGGCCCTGTGCACGCTCTCCGACCGGCCGCCACTCGAACCGCTCACGGCGCTACCTGGGGTGGCGATCGCGGGACGGCTGGTCACGGTGAACCTGGACATCGAGCGGCCGAGATCGCGCTGCGCCTCGGGCTCGACTACCACCAGGACCGACGGCTGGAGCGGCGTTGCAGGATGTCGCACCCAGTCACGCCCTGAGGGAGCGGCGGCGGGGTAGACTCGGCCCTCACCGACACGGACAGGGCCGCACCCATGGACGGACTCCGCCCCCTGATCGGGGAGATCGCCAACCAGCTCTTCACCCAGCTCCGGCCCCTGGTCATCCAGGTCGGCCCGATGCTCCTGGGGCTGTTACTGCTCACCACCGTGCTCCCCCGCCTGCTCGCCGCGCTTCGGCCCCGCCTGCGCGGCTGGAGCGGCGAGCGCCGGGTGGCGCGCGTGCTCGATCGTCACTGCCTGGCGACCTGTCACGACCGGCTACTGGCGGACGGGCGCGGCGGCTGGACACAGATCGACCGTCTCGCCCTCACCGCCGAGACGATCTGGGTGATCGAGACCAAGCACTTCGGCTGCCACATCCTCGGGCGCGCGCACGAGGCGCGCTGGACCCAGCGCTGCGGACGCAACCAGCATGATTTCCAGAATCCGTTGCGCCAGAACCACGCCCACCTGCAGGCGGTCCGGGCACGACTCGGTGACGCACACCAACCACGCGGACTGGTGGTGTTCAGTGGACGCGCCAGCTTTGCCCGCGGGAGACCGGCGGGCGTGACCACGCTGGCCGAGCTGCCCGAGGTCCTGGGCGCATCAGCCGGCCAGAGTGCCCCCATCGCGCTACAGCTCGCCTGGGAGGATCTGCTCGATGCCACCCGTGACGACAAAAGCACCCGTCGCGCGCACCTCGACCAGCTCACCGCCCGTCATGGCCGCACGACCGGACGCCTGCGCCGTCGCGTCATCTCCCTGCTCGGACTCATCGGCCTCGCGCTGACGATACTCGGCTGGCAGTCGCTCACCCAGCCCTGGCGCATGCCGGTTACCGCCCCGGAGCGGCTCGTCGCGCCCGCGCCTGCCCCGACACCCACACCGCGCTCCCAGCACGTCCGAGCCACTGTCGACCAGCCCAGTACCCGGAGCAGCATCGACTGGAGCCACCCCGAGTCCGTCGAGACCGAGGCGTGCAAGCTGGCGATCATCTCGGTGCTGATCGAGGACACGGCGGAGACGCGCCGCCAGCGCGCGGCGGCCTGTGACAAGACGACGGCAACGCCCTGAACGGCAAGAGATGTACCCGATCGTCCCCGACGCCTCGCGGCGCCGGGGACAATCAGGCTAGAGCGTGGACAGGTCGAGCCCCTCGGGCGGCAGACAGGCGGGGACGCAGCTGGCGTTGCGCCAGTCGCTGCCGAAGGTCCAGCGGCGTTCGATCATGTCGCTGAACCAGTCGACCAGTTCGATACCGCCGGCGCTGTCCTCGCTGAAGAAGTCGTCGTAGAAGGAGACCATGTGGGTCTGCCCCTGGGCGAGGTAGAAGCGATAGTTCCAGGTGGTGAAGGCGGTGCCCCACATCGAGGCGCGCGCGCGGGTGGTCCACTCCAGCCCGGAGAGCAGCAGATGGACCGGATCGAACCAGCGCTCGGGATTGCCGAGGTTGGAGGAGACGTTGAAGAAGAGCACCTGCACGGCGTCATAGGCGCGGGTGTACTGACCGAAACGGGCGTCCGGGTACTGCCAGCCGAGGGTGTTGAACAGCCCCGGCACCAGCTGGCCGGCGCCGTCGTCGAAGGCCGAGGCGATCTCGGGGTCGAGGTTCTCCTGTGCGCCCCACACCCCGTCGGCCTCGAGCGCGCGCTCGAACAGGTCCTCGGAGATCACCCCGTTGGAGGAGTCGACCAGGACCCGCACCCGCTCGACCCCGGGGAAGCGCCGGGCGAGCGCGGGATAGTTGTAGAGCACGCCGTAACCGCCGGCGCTGGCGCCGACCAGGACGATCTCCTCGGGCGGCTCACCGACCTCGTTGGCGTAATAGTCGGCGAGGTACTCGAGCACCGCGATGACGTTGTCGTGCCCGCGATGATAGATGGTCCAGTCGCCGCCGTCGGGCAGCGGATAGCTGGTGTCGCGCGCGCCCAGGTGCAGGTCGCCGGTGCAGTACGGCAGATAGACCTGGAGATGGTCGCGCAACGGGTTGTCGTCGCGATCGATGTCGAACACCCCGCCGAAGCCTGCCAGCTCCGCGGGGGTCTCGTCGACCTCGGGGTAATAGAGCACGTCGCCGTCGAGCGCGGCGTCGATACAGGTGCCAGCGTCCCAGCAGGCGCCACCGCCGTCGAAGAACAACAGCAACCGCTCGGGATCACCGTCGCGGACGAAGAAGGCGTAGTCGGTGTCGGTGGCCACCACCTCACCCTCCTCCAGCCGCGGCGAGCCGGAGCAGGCGGGGGTGCGAAACACCCCGTCGGTGTCGACGAAGGGCGCGGCGGCATCGATCCGCCGCCAGTCGTCGGCGCTGGCAACATGGGGCGCGAGCGCGGTGGCGACGAGCAGGGCGCACAGGGTCAGTCTGGAGACTTCCATGGGGCATCACCTCAATGTGATCACGATCCAGGGAGACGCGCCCGACGATTGGCCGGGGCGTGTCTCCCGCCTCCCTCCCCCCGATCCATCGAACAGGGGCGAAGACATCGACGGGCGCGCCGACGCGCCGCGTCATCCAGACGCCATGATACGCCGCGCCCGCCGGCGGCGGGCGCGGGCGCGATCGCGGGGATCAGTCGACCCAGACCCGGGCGTTGCGGAACAGCCGCATCCAGGGCGCATCCGCGCCCCAGCCATCCGGGTGCCAGCTGTGCTGCACGGTGCGGAAGACCCGCTCGGGGTGCGGCATCATGATGGTCACCCGACCGTCGTCGGTGGTCAGACCGGCGATGCCCTCGGGCGAGCCGTTGGGGTTGGCCGGATACTGCTCGGCGACATGACCGTCGTTCTCGACATAGCGCACCGCCACCGCCGCGCGCGCCGCGGCGAGATGGGCCTCGTCGCGGAACTCGGCGCGTCCCTCGCCGTGGGCCACCGCCACCGGCATCCGCGAGCCGGCCATGCCGGCGAGCAGCAGCGAGCGGGTGTCGGCCACCTCGAGCATCAGGGTACGGGCCTCGAACTGCTCGGAGCGGTTGCGCACGAAGCGCGGCCAGTGGCCGGCGCCGGGGATCAGCTCGTGCAGGTTGGAGAGCATCTGACAGCCGTTGCACACGCCCAGGGCGAAGGTGTCGGTGCGCTCGAAGAAGGCCTGGAACTGATCGCGGGCGCGGGCGTTGAAGAGGATGGTCTTGGCCCAGCCCTCGCCGGCGCCGAGCACGTCGCCGTAGGAGAAGCCGCCGCAGGCGACCAGACCGCGGAAGCGGCTCAGCTCGGCGCGACCGGCAACGACGTCGGAGAGATGCACGTCGACGCACTCGAACCCGGCGGCGTGGAAGGCCGCGGCCATCTCCACCTGACCGTTGACGCCCTGCTCGCGCAGGATCGCCATCGGCGGGCGCGCGCCACGGGCGATATAGGGCGCGCTGAGGTCCTCGGCCGGATCGAAGCCGAGGCTGGCGTTGAGCCCGGGATCGGCGGCATCGGCGATGCGCGCATAGGCCTCATCGGCGCACTCCGGGTCGTCGCGCAGCGTCTGCATGCGATGGCTGGTCGCCGACCAGGTGCGCTGCAGCTCGGCACGGGTGGCGGCGAACAGGGTCTGCTCACCGCGCCGGATGCGCACCCGACCATCGACCGAGGGCGCGCCGAGACGGGTCACGCAATCGCCCAGACCAACCGACTCGAACTCGGCCAGCACCGCGGCGAGCGCCGCGCTCGGCACCTGCACCACCGCGCCCAGCTCCTCGTTGAACAGCACCGCCAGGTCGTCGCCGGCGAGCGGCGCGAGATCGATGTCGAGCCCGCAACGACCGGCGAAGGCCATCTCGGCGAGGGTGGCGAGCAGACCGCCGTCGGAGCGGTCGTGATAGGCGATCAGGTGGCCCTGGGCGCGCAGCGTCTGGATCGCGGCGAAGAAGCCGCTGAGCAGCGCCGGGTCGTCGAGATCGGGCGCGACCTCGCCGAGCTGGCCGTAGACCTGCGCCAGACAGGAGCCGCCGAGCCGGTTGGCGCCCCGCCCGAGATCGACGAGCAGCAGCTCGGTGTCGCCGAGGTCGGTGCGCAGCTGCGGGGTCAGGGTGGTGCGCGCGTCACGCACCGGGGCGAAGGCCGAGACGATCAGCGACAGCGGCGCGGTCATCTCGCGCCGCTCGCCCTCGGGCCCCTGCCACACCGTCTTCATGCTCATCGAGTCCTTGCCGACCGGGATGGCGATGCCGAGCGCCGGACACAGCTCCAGGCCCACGGCGCGCACCGTGTCGTAGAGCCGCGCGTCCTCGCCGGGATGACCGGCGGCGGCCATCCAGTTGGCCGAGAGCTTGATGTCGCCGATACGGGCGATGTCGGCCGCGGCGATGTTGGTCAGCGCCTCGCCGACCGCCATCCGCCCCGAGGCCGGGGCGTCGAGCAGCGCCAGCGGGGTGCGCTCGCCCATCGCCATCGCCTCACCGGTGTAGCCCTGGTAGTCGCTCAGGGTCACCGCGCAGTCGGCCACCGGCACCTGCCAGGGACCGACCATCTGATCGCGCGCCACCTGACCGGTGATGCTGCGGTCCCCGATGGTGATGAGGAAGCTCTTGTCGGCCACCGTGGGCAGACCGAGCACCCGCTCGACGGCCTCGTCGAGGGTGATCGCGGCGGTGTCGAGCGGCGCACGGCGCGGGCTGACGTGACTGACCTCGCGGTGCATCTTCGGCGGCTTGCCGAAGAGCAGCGACATCGGCATGTCGATCGGGGTGTCGTCGAGCTGACGATCGCCGAGCTTGAGTTCCTCGGACTCGGTCGCCTCGCCGACCACCGCGTAGGGGCAGCGCTCACGCTCGCAGATGGCGCGGAAGCGCTCGAGCCGCGCGGCGTCGACCGCCAGCACGTAGCGCTCCTGGGCCTCGTTGCACCAGATCTCCATCGGCGACATGCCGGGATCGGCGTTGGGCACCTCGCGCAGCTCGAAGCGCCCGCCGCGCTCGCCGTCGTGCACCAGCTCGGGCAGCGCGTTGGACAGCCCGCCGGCGCCGACGTCGTGGATGAAGAGGATCGGGTTGTCCTCGCCGAGCGCCCAGCAGCGGTCGATGACCTCCTGACAGCGGCGTTGCATCTCGGGGTTGGCGCGCTGTACCGAGGCGAAGTCCAGGTCCTCGGCCGAGGCGCCGGTGGCCATGCTCGAGGCCGCGCCGCCGCCGAGCCCGATCAGCATCGCCGGACCGCCGAGCACGATCAGCGGGGTGCCGGCGGGGAAGGACTGCTTGTTGACGTGCTCGGCGCGGATGTTGCCGAGCCCGCCGGCGATCATGATCGGCTTGTGATAGCCGCGCAGCTCGTCCTCGCCCTCGGCGAGACCGGGGACGCTCTGCTCGTAGGTGCGGAAGTAGCCGGCGAGATTGGGCCGGCCGAACTCGTTGTTGAAGGCCGCCGCGCCGATCGGCCCCTCGAGCATGATGTCGAGCGCCGAGACGATGCGCCCGGGCTTGCCGTGGTCGACCTCCCAGGGCTGCTCGAAGCCGGGGATGCGCAGGTTGGAGACCGAGAAGCCGCACAGCCCGGCCTTGGGCTTGGAGCCCTGGCCGGTGGCGCCCTCGTCGCGGATCTCGCCGCCGGAGCCGGTGGCCGCGCCGGGATCGGGGGCGATGGCGGTCGGGTGGTTGTGGGTCTCGACCTTCATCAGCACGTGGATCGGCTCGGCGTGCGCGCCGTAGACGCCGCTGTCGGGGTCGGCGAGGAAGCGCTGCCCCATGCTGCCCTCGATCACCGCCGCGTTGTCGCTGTAGGCCGAGAGCACGCCCTCGGGCGCGCACTGGGTGGTGTTGCGGATCATCGCAAACAGCGAGCGCTGCTGCGCCTCGCCGTCGATGGTCCAGTCGGCGTTGAAGATCTTGTGACGACAGTGCTCGGAGTTGGCCTGGGCGAACATCATCAGCTCGACGTCGCTGGGGTTGCGCCCGAGCGCGCCGAAGCTCTCGGCGAGATAGTCGATCTCGTCCTCGGAGAGCGCGAGCCCCAACTCGGTATTGGCCGCGACCAGCGCCGCGCGCCCGCCGCCGAGCAGATCGACGCGACGCAGTGCGCGCGCCTCGGCGCGCACGAACAGCTGCTCGGCCTCCTCCAGCGCGCCCAGCACCACCTGGGTCATGCGGTCGTGGAGCAGCTCGGCGGCGCGCGCCAGCAGCGCCGCCTCGGGCACCGTGCCGTCCTCCAGGGTGACGTAGTAGGCGATGCCGCGCTCGATGCGCTCGACCGCCGCCAGCCCGCTGTTGTGGGCGATGTCGGTGGCCTTGGTCGACCACGGCGAGATGGTGCCGGGGCGCGGCACCGCCAGCGCCAGTCCGCCCTCGGGGTCGTGCTGGGGCAGGCTCGGGCCATAGCTCAGCAGGCGTTCGAGCACCTGCTGCTCGGACCAGTCCAGCGGGCGCGAGAGCTGGGCGAAATGAACGTATTCGGCATAGACCCGCAGCGGACGGGCGGTATGCGCGCTCAGCCGCTCGGCGAGCTTGCGTAGACGGAGATCGGAAAGGGCGGGCGCGCCACGGAGGACCAGCATTGGCAATGTGCTCATGGTTCGGGTTTCAAGCGAAGACCGAACATGATACTTGACCAAGGCCCCAAAAATCGCCACCCGGGACGCGATTTTCGCCCCGGGTGGCGCTCCAACCGTCGGTTGCCCGGGGCGCGACTCAGGCGCCGGGCTCGCCGGGTCGGTCGAGCAGCAGCGCATCGCGCAGCTGCAGCGCGCCGACCCCGAGCAGCCCCCCGATCACCACCAGCAGATAGATCACCGCGACGGGCTGCTGCAACAGCACGAAGCCGAGCAGCGCGAGCCCCGCGGCGAGTTCCGGCAGACCGCCGCGCCACTGGCGGCGGCGCGCACCGGGACCACCCCGACGCTTCGGGGTACGGACGAACTCGCTGCGATGACCGAGCAGCGCCTCGGCCCCGGCGCGGGCATTGGAGAGCAGCAAGCCGCTGGTGAGCACCAGGGCACCGGCGACCTCGCGCGCGGTCTCCCGCACCCCGCCCCCGTGACCGGCGAGCAGCAGGAAGCCGACCGGCGCGACCAGCCCGAGCACCGAGGCGGTGATCGCCACCGTGCCCAGCAGCGCGCCGCCGACCGCCGCCCCGGCGATGAACGGCAGCCCCATCAGCAGACACAGCGAGCCGAGCAGAAAGGCCAGCGGCTGGGCCAGCTCGAGACCGATCAGCAGCTTCTGCCACGGCGCCAGGCGCGGGCTCGACCAGACCATCGGGGCGAGCTTGAGGAAGCACTGGGCGAAGCCCTTGCTCCAGCGAAACTGCTGGGCGCGCCAGGCGCGCGTCGAGGTCGGCAGCACCGCCGGCACCTCCAGCGCGCCGAGGAAGGCCGAGCGCCAGCCGCGCAGGTGCGCGCGCAGACTCAGGTCCAGGTCCTCGGTGAGGGTGTCGCCGTGCCAACCGCCGGCGGACTCGATCGCCGCGCGACGCCACACCCCGCCGGTGCCGTTGAAGGGCACCGGCAGGCCGAGCCGCCAGCGCGCCTCCTGCTCGACGCGGAAATGGGCATCGAGCAACCGCGCCTGCACCCGGGTGAGCAGGCTGTGGTCACGGTTGCGGTGCGCCCAGCGGGTCTGCACATAGGCCAGCCCCGGATCGGCCTCGAGCACCGCCACGGTGCGACGCAGGAAGTCCGGCGGCGGTGCGAAGTCGGCGTCGAAGATCGCCACCAGCGGCGCCTCCGAGCACTCCAGTCCGGCGGCCAGGGCGCCGGCCTTGAAGGCGGTGCGCTCGCGCCGGTGGATCAGCTCGACGCGCAGCCCGGCGGCACGGGCGCGGGCCACCGCCTGCTCGCTGAGCGCCAGCGAGTCGTCGGTGCTGTCATCGAGCACCTGTACGTGCAGCCGCTCGCGCGGCCAGTCGAGCGCGGCCATGTGTTCGAGCAACGGGCCGATCAGTTCGCCCTCGTTGTAGAGCGGCAGCTGCACCAGCACCTCGGGCAGTCGCTCGGGATCGAGTGCGGCGCTGGCGAGCGCTCGCCGGGGCGCGAGCAGGCGCGCCAGACTCAGGGTCGCCAGATTGGCGGAGAACAGCGTCAACACCACCAGGGTGAGCGCGAGGAGCGGAATGAGCAACCATTCCAGTGCAGTCATAGCGATCGGTATCCGTCAGGCTTCAACAACACCACCCCGACGCCGTAGACGTCGGGGTGGCAGGGAGGTGGCGGCGTCACGCGGACGCCGGCGCGGGAAAATCACTGGGATCGATGAGGGATTCTACGCCCTCGCGGGACGGACGCAATGCGGCCAGCGGCCAGCGGCCAGCGGCCAGCGGCCAGCGGCCAGGATTGAACCGCAAAGCCGCGAAGCGCGCAAAGTGAATGATGTGTGATGTCGGCGTGCGGCCACAGGCGGCGCGGGTCCGCACCCACTGACGGCTGGTCGCTGGCGACCTCCCTCACCCCTCCAGCCGCACGCGGAACCAGAGGGCGTAGAGCGCCGGCAGGAACAGCAGGGTGATGGCGGTGCCGACCAGGATGCCGCCGATCAGCACATAGGCCAGCGGTCCCCAGAAGGTGTCGGTGGCCAGCGGCAGGAAGGCGAGGATGGCGGCGACGGCGGTGAGCACCACCGGTCGGGTGCGGCGCACCGTGGCCTCGATCAGCGCGTCGGCGCGGGCCATGCCCGCGGCGAGGTTGACCTCGATCTGCTGGGCGAGGATCAGGGTGTTGCGCATCAGGATACCGGCCAGCCCGAGCATCCCCAGCAGGGCGACGAAACCGAACGGACGATCGCCGACCAGCAGCGCCAGGGTCGCGCCGATCACCCCCAGCGGCGCGGTCGCCACCACCATCAGGGTGCCGGAGAAGCTGCGCATCTGCAGCATCACCACGATCAACAGCAACGCCAGCATGATCGGCTGTACCCGCTGGATCGAGGCGTCGGCCTTGGCCGACTGCTCGACCGCGCCGCCGATGTCGATGCGATAGCCCGGCGGCAGGGTCGCGCGCAGCTCGGCCAGTCGCGACCAGATCGCCATGGTGACGTCCGGCGGCTGGGCACCGCTCACCTCGGCCTGCACCGCGATGAAGGGCTCGCGGTTATAGCGTTTGAGCACCGGGTCCTCGAAGCCGATGCTGAGGCTGCCGGCCTGGGCCAGCGGCACGGTGCGCCCGTCGAGCGTCTTCAGGGTGAGGTCGGCGAGCGCCTCGGCCCGCACCGCCTGGTCCTGGCTGCCGCGCAGCACCAGCGAGACGTTGCGGATGTCCTCGCGGATCTCGGTGGCGACGATGCCGGTGAGCGCGTACTGCATCTGCTGGGCGATCTCGCGCGGGGTCAGCCCGATCAGTCGCAGCCGGTCGGGGTCGAGCGCGAGACGCACCACCGGCACCCGCTCGTCCCAGTCGAGATGGGCGCCGCGGGTGTGCGGATCGGACGCGACCAGGGCGCGCACCCGGTCGGCCAAGGCGCGCAGCTGCAACGGGTCGGGACCGACGACGCGGAAGGTCACCGGCCAGATCACCGGCGGGCCGTAGAGCAGCCGGTGCACCCGCACCCGCGCCTCGGGGAAGTCGCCGGCGGCGATGTGCGACTCCAGCCGCGCGATCAGCGCATCGCGCGCGGCGACGTCCTCGGCCACCACGATCAGCTTGGCGAAGGCCGGGTTGGGCAGCTCGGGGTTGAGCGCGAGGAAGAAGCGCGGCGCGCCGGCGCCGACATAGCTCGACACCGAGGCGATCCCCGGGGCCTCGGCCAGGACCGACTCGACACGACGGGTCACCGCGTCGGTCGCGCCGATGCTGCTGCCCTCGGGGAGATAGATGTCGACCAGCACCTCGGGGCGGTCCGAGCTGGGGAAGAACTGCTTCTGCACCGGACCGGCGAGCCCGGCGACGGCCAGCGCCAGCAGCGCGAAGGTGAAGCCGACCACCAGCCGCTTGTGGCCCACGCAGCGGCGGATCAGCGCGCGCAGCCGCTGGTAGAGCGGGCCGTCGTAGCCCTCGCCGTGATCCTTGCCGGGCCTGGGGTCGGCGAGCAGCAGCGAGCCCAGATAGGGGGTGAAGGTCACCGCCACCAGCCAGGAGACGAGCAGCGCGAAGGCCAGCACCCAGAAGATGTTGCCGGCGTACTCCCCCACCCCGGAGCGGGCGAAGCCGATCGGCACGAAGCCGATCGCCGTCACCAGGGTGCCGCTGAGCATGGGCGCGGCGGTCACCGTCCAGGCGTGGGCGGCGGCGCGCAATCGGTCCCAGCCGGCCTCCATCTTCACCAGCATCATCTCGATGGCGATGATGGCGTCATCGACCAGCAGCCCGAGGGCGATGATCAGCGCGCCGAGCGAGACCCGGTCGAGATCGATGCCGCGGATCAGCATCAGCAGGAAGGTCAGCCCCAGGGTCAGCGGGATGGCGATGCCGACCACCAGTCCGGCGCGCCAACCGAGGGCGACGAAGCTCACCAGCATCACCACCCCGACGGCGACCAGGAACTTGATCTGGAACAGGTCGACGGCGTGAGCGATGGCGTCGGCCTGGTCGGTCAGCCGGGTCAGGGTGATGCCGAGCGGCAGCTCCGCCTCCAGACGCGCGACGAAGTCATCGAGCCGCGCGCCCAGCTCCAGCCCGTTCTCGCCGCGACGCATCACCACCCCGAGCAGCACCGCGTCCTCGCCACCGGCGCGGACCAGGTACTCGGGCGGGTCCTCGTAGCCGCGGCGCACCTCGGCGACCTCGCCGAGACTGACCAGCTGGCCACCGACGCGCAGCGGCACCCGGCGGATCTCCTCCGGGTCGCGCAGCCCGACATCCAGGCGCAGCGCCAGACGCGGCCCCTCGGTCTCGACGAAACCGGCCGGCAGCAGCTGGTTCTGTGCCTGCAGCGCGTCCATCACCGCCTGCGGGGTGAGCTGCAGGTTGGCCAGCCGGGCGTGATCGAACTCGACGAAGAAGCGCTGCGGACGCTCGCCGAGCAGCCGCGCCTTCTGCACCCCCTCGACCCGCGCCAGACGGTCGCGCACGCGCTCGGCCTCGCGCACCAGCAGGCGCGGCTCGAGCCCCGGCGCCGCGAGCGCATAGAGGGCGAAGTAGACGTCGGAGAACTCGTCGTTGACGAAGGGGCCGCGCACCCCGGCGGGCAGGCTCGGGGCGGCGTCCTGCATCCGCTTGCGTACCTGGTAGTAGAGCTCCGGGATCTCCTCCGAGGGGGTGTAGTCCTGGAACTCGACGAGCAGGTCGACGCGCCCGGGGCGCGCGGTGGTCTCGACCTTGTAGAAGTAGGCGACCTCCTGGATGCGCTTCTCCAGCGGCTCGGCGACCAGATCCTGCATCTGTTGCGCGCTCGCCCCCGGCCACTGCGCCGAGACCACCATCACCCGCACGGTGAAGGCGGGATCCTCGGCGCGACCGAGCTGGAGGAAGGCCATCAGCCCGACCAGCGCGGTGAGCAGGATGAAGAACAGGGTGACGGAGCGCTCGCGCACCGCGAGCGCGGAGAGGTTGAAACGTCCCTCGCTCATGGCCGCACCCGCACCCGCTGACCGGGTTCGAGCCGATCGACCCCGAGTGCGACGATCGGGGTCCCGGGGGCGAGCCGGGTGTGGATCTCCACCCCGCTGTCGAACAGCCCCAGCACCCGCACCGGCTCGGCCACTACCTGCTCGCCGTCGATCCGGAACACCTGGGCGCCGCGACCGCGTTCGAGCACGGCGCCCAGGGGCACCCGCGCCACCAGGCCCGCGGCAGCGTCGAGCGGGCTGGTGAAGCGCAGGGTGACGGTGGCGCCGAGCGGTGCCGCGGCGCCCTCGATCAGTCGATAGCGGGCGCGCCAGGTCCGGGTGGCGGCGTCGGCCGCCCCGGCCAGTTCGCGCAACTCGGCATCGAAGCCCGCGCTCACGCCGAGCAGTCGCGCCGCGGCGTGCTCGGGCAGCGCCTCGAGCCGGTCCTCGGGGACCTCGACCTCGGCCTCGCGCGCGCCGTCCTCGGCGAGCACCGCGATCTGTTCGCCGGCGGCCACCACCTGTCCCGGCTGACCGGAGACGGCGATCAGCACGCCGCTGGTGGGCGCGCGCAGGGTGGCATAGCCGACCGCGTTGCGCGCCTGCTCGAGGCTCGCCTCGGCGGCCACCAGTCGCTCGCGCGCGGCACGCGCGGCGGTCTCGGCGCGATCGTACTCCTGCTGGCTGGCCAGGCGACGCTCGAGCATGTCGGCGAGACGCTCGCGCTCGCGCTCGGCGTTCTCGGTCTCGGCGCGGGCGCTGGCCACCGTGGCCTCGGCCGCCACCCGCTGCTGTTCGACATCGGCCGGATCGAGGGTGAAGAGCGCAGCACCGGCCTCGACCCGCTCGCCGGCATCGACCGCACGGCCGACGATCGCCCCGCCGATGCGAAAGGCCAACGGGATCTCGTGACGGGCATGGACGCTTCCGGTGAGTCGCCAGACGGTGCCCGCGGCGGGTTCGAGGGTGGTCGCCAGCACCCAGGGCGGGGCCTCGGCGACGGCTTCGCTCCCGGAGGATTCGGGCTGACAGGCGCCGAGCAGCAGCGCCAGCGGAAGGATCAGGTAACGCACTCGCGGGACTCCACCCGTTCGTCGCTGAACGGGATTCGGTTATGGTCTGGACGGCCCCCGTGACGGGACCTATCCATTATTAATGTACGAAAGCGTTTAGTAAATGCAAAAGACCACGACCAAGCCAGACGCCGCCACCACGCCCCGCCGCGGTCGGCCACCCGATCCCGCCAAGCACCAGGCGATCATCGACGCCACCCGCGCGCTGTTCTTCGCCGGCTCGACCAAGGCCTTGAGCATCGAGGGCATCGCCCGCGCCGCCGGGGTGTCCAAGGTCACCGTCTATGCCCACTTCGGCGACCTGCCGGGCCTGGTCCGCGCCACCGTGCTCGCCCAGCGCGCGGAGATGACCGCGATCCTCGACCAGCTGCCGACCGACGCGCCGGGGCTGCGCCGCACCCTGATCGAGTTCGGCGGGGTGTTGATGGAGTTCCTCTCCAGCGAGGACTTCGTCACCATGCACCGGATGGTGGCGAGCCAGGCGAGCCAGCAGCCCTGGCTGGGACCGCTGATCTATCGCGAGGGTCCGACGGCAACCCGCGACAAGCTCGCCGATATCCTCGCCGAGGCGGTGCGCCGCGGCGATCTGCGGGCACACGACTGCACCCTGGCCGCCGAGCAGCTGTTGGGGATGTGGCAGGGGTTGCAGACCACCGGGCTGTTCAGCGGCGGCTGTCCGCGCGCGGACGCGGCGACGCTGGCGCGCCGGATCGAGCAGGGGGTGGAGGTGTTGTTGCGCGCCTACGCCCCGGAGCCCGCCGACTGAGGACGGGTGACGGGGCGGAGCGGCGCATCGATGGGTTCAGCCGCGCCGTTGGCGCAGCGCTTCGTAGAGACAGACCCCGGCAGCGACCGAGACGTTGAGGCTCTCGACCTGACCGAGCATCGGCAGCCGCACCAGGGCGTCGCAGCGCTCCCGGGTGAGGCGGCGCAGCCCGCTGCCCTCGCGGCCCATCACCAGCCCCAGCGGGCCGCGCAGATCGGCGCCATAGAGCTCGGCATCGGTCTCGCCGGCGGTGCCGATCAGCCAGATGCCGCGATCCTTGAGCCGGTCCATGGTGCGTGCGAGGTTGGTGACCTGGACATAGGGCACGGTCTCGGCAGCTCCGCTGGCGACCTTGCACGCCACCGGGGTCAGCCCGACGGCGTTGTCCTTGGGCGCGACCACCGCATGCACGCCGACGGCGTCGGCGCTGCGCAGACAGGCGCCGAGGTTGTGCGGGTCCTGCACGCCGTCGAGCAACAACAGCAGCGGCGGCACCTCGAGGGCATCGAGCAGACGATCGAGATCGGCCTCGGCGCGCGCCGCGGGCACCCGCACCCAGGCCACCGCGCCCTGGTGGTTGGCGCCCTCGGCGGCGCGCTCCAGGGTGTCGCGGTCGACCTGACGGACCTCGACGCCGGCGGCGCGCGCCAGCTCGGCGAGCTCACCGAGACGACGGTCGCGCCGGCTGCGCTCGAGCCAGAGCGCGCCGACCCCCTCGGCGCCGAACTTCAGCGCCGCGCGGGCGCTGTGGATCCCGGCGACTGCGGCACAGTCCTTCATGCCTGCGGGGCCCCGTTGCCATTGCCGTTACCGTTGCCGCTCTTGTTGCGCTTGCGCCGGTTGCGCGAGCGCGGCTTGCGCGCCTTGGTCTCAGCCTTCGGGGCCTCGTCACCCGACGGCGCCACCGGCTGCTGCACGGGTGCGGCGACGGACTCGGGCGTCGTCTTCTTCGGCTTGCGCTTGCGCGGACGCTTCTTCGCCGGCGTGGGGGCATCCCCGCCCTGCTCACCCTGGGGAGCGGGCTCGGCCGCGGGCTCCGGCTGCACCTGCTGCACCTGCTGCACCTGCTGCGTCTGCTCGGACGCGGCGGGTTGGCGCGCGCCCTTGGGCTTGCGGCGCGACTTGCGCGGCTTCGGCGTCTCCTCGGCGGCGAGCTCGGGCGCGGGCGAGTGTTCGACGACCGGCTGCTCGACCGACTCGATCGGCTGCTGCGGTTGACCCTCGGCGCGCTGCTTGCGGCTGCGACCGTTGCGCTTGCGGCTGTTGCGCGAGGCACCGGGCTTGGGCGCGCGCTTGGGACGCGTCGACTCGGCGAGCACGAAGTCGATCTTGCGATCGTCGAGGTTGACCGCCGCGAGCTGCACCCGCAGCCGATCGCCGAGCCGGTAGACGGTGCCGGTGCGCTCGCCGTCGAGCCGGTGCCCGATGGGATCGAAGTGGTAGAAGTCGTTGTCGAGCGCGGTGATGTGCACCAGACCGTCGATATGGACCTCGTCGAGCTCGACGAACAGGCCGAAGGAGTTGACGCTGGTGATGGTGCCGTCGAACTCCTGACCGAGCTTGTCGCGCATGAACTCGCACTTGAGCCAGTCGGAGGCGTCGCGGGTGGCCTCGTCGGCGCGCCGCTCGGTGCCCGAGCAGTGCTCGCCGGCCTGCTGCAGCTCGGTCTTGGAGTAGTCGAGATCGGCCGCGGTGGCGCCTGCCAGCACCTGCTTGATGATGCGATGGACGATGAGGTCGGGGTAACGGCGGATCGGCGAGGTGAAGTGGGTATAGGCGTCGAAGGCGAGGCCGAAGTGCCCGGCGTTGTCGGAGCTGTACATCGCCTGCTGCATCGAGCGCAGCAGCACGGTCTGGATCAGGTGGCGATCGGGGCGGTCCTTGACGTAGTCGAGCAGCTCGGCGTAGTCGGCCGCAGTCGGCTTGGCGCCGCCGGGCAGACGCAGCCCGAGCTGACCGAGGAACTCGCGCAGGTCGCTGAGCTTCTCCTCGCTGGGGGTGTCGTGGATACGGAAGATCGCCGGGATGCGGCGACGCTCGAAGAAGCGTGCGGCGGCGACGTTGGCCGCGAGCATGCACTCCTCGATGATGCGATGGGCATCGTTGCGGATCACCGGGACCACGCCGGAGATGCGGCCCTGGTCGTTGAACTCGAACTTGCTCTCGGTGGTGTCGAAGTCGATCGCACCGCGCTCGGCGCGCGAGCGCTGCAGCACCAGAAAGAGCTGGTAGAGCTCGTGGAGATGGGGCAGCACCTCGGCATGCTGCTCACAGAGCTCGGCATCGCCGGCGTCGAGCATCGCCCAGACCTCATCGTAGGTCAGACGCGCGTGCGAGCGCATCACCGCCTCGTAGAAGCGGCTGCGGATCATCTTGCCCTCGTCGTTGAGATAGAGCTCGGCGGTCATGCACAGCCGATCGACGTGGGGGTTGAGCGAGCACAGCCCGTTGGAGAGCACCTCCGGGAGCATCGGGATCACCCGGTCGGGGAAATAGACCGAGTTGCCGCGGGCATAGGCCTCCTTGTCGAGCGCGGTGCCGGGGCGGACATAGCTCGAGACGTCGGCGATACAGACCAGCAGCTTCCAGCCCTTGGGGGTGCGCTGGCAGTAGACGGCGTCGTCGAAGTCGCGCGCGTCGGCCCCGTCGATGGTCACCAGCGGCAGCTTGCGCAGGTCGACACGCCCCGCCTTCGCCTCTTGCGGCACCTCCGCGGAGAGCCCGGCGATCTCGGCCTCGACCTCGACCGGCCACTCCACCGGCAGGTCGTGGGTACGGATGGCGATGTCGGTCTCCATCCCGGCGGCCATGTTGTCGCCGAGCACCTCGACGACACGACCGATCGGCTGAGTGCGACGGGTCGGCTGGTCGGTGATCTCGGCGACCACGATCTGCCCCTGGTCGGCGCCGGCATAGCGGTCGCTGGGGATGATGACGTCGTGGGCCAGACGCTTGTTGTCGGGCATCACGAAACCGACACCGCTCTCCTTGTAGAGCCGCCCCACCACCGAGCGGGTGTTGCGCTCGAGGATCTCGACCACCGCGCCCTCGAGCCGCCCGCGACGATCCCGGCCGCTGACCCGGACCACCGCGCGGTCGCCGTGGAACAGCGTGCGCATCTCCTTGTTGTAGAGATAGAGGTCGTCGCCACCGGCGTCGGGACGCAGGAAGCCGAACCCGTCGGGATGGCCGATCACCCGTCCGGCGATCAGGTCACGCTTGTTGACCAGACAGAAGGCGTCGTTGCGGTTACGCACCAGCTGACCGTCGCGCACCATGGCGCCGAGACGGCGCTCGAGCGCGATCAGGTCCTGCTCGTCGTCGAGCCCGAGCACGCCGGTAAGCTCCTCGAAGGACTGCGGCGCGCCCGCTTCCTCCATGCGTTTGAGGATGAACTCGCGGCTGGGGATGGGGTTTGCGTACTTCTTCGCCTCGCGCTGGCGATGCGGGTCCGCGTGTCGCGCGGTCGATGAGGGTCTTCTTTTTGGCACGTGAATCCAGTCTGTCGGAAAAAAATCCAGTTTAGCGTTGACAGGGTCGGCTTGTCTCACTATTATTTGCCGCCTCGCTAGGGAGCGACGGGCCAAGGCCCATCATCCCGACCCTCATGCCGAGGTGGCGGAATTGGTAGACGCGCATGGTTCAGGTCCATGTGGGCGAAAGCTCGTGGAGGTTCAAGTCCTCTCCTCGGCACCATCTCCTCTCCGAGATCCCCCTTCCCCGATCGCATCCGTCGAGTCGCTCGACCACAGAGTCATTCCAATGACGCTGCAGCGATCGAGTCGCACCCCTATGTTAGCCGAAAAGTCGCCGCTTCGCTTGCGAGCTGTCCGAGCCTCATCGCCAGGATCGGTCGAGACGACGGTTTTGCGCGCGCCACTACAGGGTCGCGCCGCGCCGCAACCCGTCAGAGCCGCACCTGATGATGCTCCAGCGGATGACCGAGCTGGCGGTAGTGACGATAGCGCGCCCGCCCCGCCTCGAGCACGCTCGGCGTCTGGTCGAGCGGCTCGCAGACCCGCGCGAAGGGCGAGAGGTCGTCCGGCGGCGTCAGCGCAAGATTGACCAGCACATCGGTCGGCACCGGCGGGCGCGGATCGGCGCCGATCAGCACCGGGGTGAACTCGGCATCGACCTGCCCGACCAGCCCATGAGGCAGAAAACCGTCCTCGCGGAAGGTCCACAGCAGCCGGTCGAGATGGCGCGCCCACTCGCTCTCCGGACAATACACCAGCACGCGCAACCCTTCGGCACGGATGCGCTCGAGCAGGCGACAGGTGAAGATGAAGCGGTCGCCGCTGCTGTCCGCGGCAAGGGTGTAGAAGTCGATACGGGTCATGGGTCCAGAGCGCTGAGGCCGTGACGGCGGGATGATCGGACATGCGCGCCGACGGCGGCGCAACGGTGCGCCCATCATACCGATCGCGCGTCGACCACGCCTCACCGAGACGATGAATGCGATCGCTGGAGCGCCTTGCCGGGACGCAGAAACGAAAAAACCGACCATTGGGTCGGTTTGCTTCTTTCGCTTCAGTCACGTCACTGGGACATGAGCTTGGAATATGGTGCCGAGGAGAGGACTTGAACCTCCACGAGCTTTCGCCCACATGGACCTGAACCATGCGCGTCTACCAATTCCGCCACCTCGGCATGAGGGTCGGGATGATGGGACCTGGCCCTTCGCTCCCTGGCGAGGACTGGAACTTTAAGGCTTCAGTCCGATCGTGTCAAGCCCATTTGAATCATCCGCCCCATTGCCCCCTTGGAGTCAGCCTCCATCGAGCCCCCTCCCCGCCCGGCGCCGGCGCATCCCGAGACTCAGCGCTCCCCCGGGGTCATCCGAGCGCGCGCCGCACCCAGCGTCACCAGGGCCGCATCGAAGTCGAAGCGCTCGATCTCGTGGGCGAGCGCGCGCAATCGATCCCCCAACGCCGCACGCAACAAGGGCTCGGCCTCCTCGAGCAAGTGCAACGCGGCGGCGTCATCCTCACGCAGCAGGCGTTCGAGTTCGTCGAGGGTCGAGGTGAAGTGACCGGGGTCAACCGCATCATCGATCGCAACGCGCTCATCCTGCCCTTCGGCCGCCAGTTCATCCAGCCCACGCTCGACCAGGCGCAGCCCCCGTTCGAGTTCGACCAGCAGCTCGGCACGCCGCTGGCGCGTCTTTTCGCTGTCGCGCTCGATCAGCGGGAGCAGCCGGATCAGCGGTTCGGTCACGGCATCGACGGCCACCGTCGCGGCGGCACCCTTGCAGGCATGCACCAATTGACGGGCGTGAGCCAGCTGATCACGGGCCAAGGCCTCGGCGATGCGCTCCGGCTCCCGGCCATGATCACGCAGGAAGAGCCGCAACAGCCGCAGGTAGGACTGGGTGCGGCCGCGCACCGCGCTCAACCCGCGCAGCCCGTCGATGCCCGGAAGCGCCGCCAGCCGTGCGGCCAACGCGGTATCGTCGGGCACGATCTCGGGCAGCGGGGGGCGGGCCGACTCGATGGACGGCGCACCATTCGAGAGCCACTTGAGCAGGATGCCGTAGAGGGTGTCGGGATCGACCGGCTTGGCGACGAAGTCGTTCATGCCGGCCCGCAGACACTGCTGCCGGTCCTCGTCGAAGACATTGGCGCTCATCGCCAGGATCGCCGGCTGCTGCTCCAGCTCCAGGGCGCGGATCCGGCGGGTCGCCTCCAGACCGTCCATCTCCGGCATCTGCACATCCATCAACACCAGCGCATAACGTTCCACCCCGACCTTGGCCACCGCCTCGGCGCCATTGTTTGCGATATCGACCCGGAGCCCGACCGACTGCAGCAGGTCGAGCGCCACCTCGCGATTGACCACATTGTCCTCGACCAGCAGCAAGCGGGTCCCGGAGAAGCGCTCGCGCAGCTCCGCCTCCTGGGACGGCGCGACGACATCGAGCTGCGGCGGCACCTTGCCACGCCCGCGCTGCAACCGGGCGGTGAACCAGAAGGTGCTACCGTGACCGGGCTGACTATCGACCCCGACCGCGCCGCCCATCAGCTCGGCCAGACGTCGGGTGATCGCCAGCCCCAACCCGGTCCCACCGTGACGACGGGTCGTGGAGGCGTCGGCCTGCTCGAAGGCGGTGAACAGGCGCACGCGCTGCTCCGGCGTAATGCCGATACCGGTATCACTGACCTCGAAACGCACCAGTACCTCATCGGCATGCTGCTCGAGCAGCCGCGCACGCAGCGCGATGCGACCGTGCTCGGTGAACTTGACGGCATTGGCGGCATAGTTGAGCAGCGCCTGGCGCAGCCGCGTCGGATCGCCGTACAGCCAGTGCGGCACATCGTCGCAATCGATCTCCACGGCCAGCCCCTTGACCCGCGCCTGATCGGCGATCAGCGAGCGTACGTGATCGAGGATCGCGAGCAGCGAGAAGTCGAGCTGGTGCAGCTCCATCCGTCCGGCCTCGATCTTGGAGAGATCGAGGATGTCGTCGATGATCGACAGCAGGTGACGTGCCGCGCCGCTGATCTTGTCGAGCCGTTCGCTCTGCGAGGGAGCCAGCTCGTCGCGCTGGAGCAGATAGGTGAGCCCGAGGATGGCGTTCATCGGGGTGCGGATCTCGTGGCTCATGTTGGCGAGGAAGGCACTCTTGGCACGGGTGGCCGCCTCGGCGCTCTCGCGCGCGCGTTCGAGTTCCACCGTCCGGTCGGCCACCAGCTCCTCGAGATGATCGCGGTGCTCGGCGAGCTCGCGCTCGATATGGCGCCGCTCGGTGACATCGGTCTTGATCGCCGCGTAATGGCTGATGCGGCCGTCGGGCTGGCGGATCGGGCTGATGATGGCGAACTCGATGAACTCCTCGCCGTCCTTGCGTCGATTGACGAACTCACCGCTCCACGAACGCCCGCCGGTGATCGTCCGCCACAGCTCGACATAGGTCTCGTGCGAGGTCTTGCCCGAGCGCAGCAGCCGCGGGTTCTTGCCGAGCACCTCCGCCTCGGTGTAGCCCGAGGTCCGCAGGAAGGAGTCGTTGACGAACTCGATACGACCCTCGAGGTTGGTGATGACGATGCTCTCCTGGGTCTGCTCGATCACCCGCGAGAGCCGTGTCACCTCCTCCTGGGCACGCTTGCGTACGGTGATGTCGCGACAGACACAGAACACCAGCCGGACCTCGCGATGCTCGATCTGATTGAAGGCGACCTCGACATCGATGCATTGGCCATCGCTGCGCCGCCACTTGGTCTCGAGGATGCCCGAGCCGAGTTCGAAGCGCTGCAGCACCTCCAGCGTCCGCTCACGCGACCAGTCCGGATCCCACTCCCAGAGCCGCAGCTGCAGCGCCGCCTCGAGCGAACAGCCGAGCATCCCGGCAAAGCTCTCGTTGGCCTCGAGCACACCGCCGTCCTGGTCGAGTATCACGATCGCATCGCGCGACTGCTCGATCAGGATCTTGCGCATCAGCGCCTCGTCGGCCTGGGCCTGCTCGGCACGGTGGATCTCGGTGATGTCGCGCGCGATCCCGAACACCCCGATGACCTCGCCATCCCCGTTGCGCAGCGGCCCCTTGGTGGTCTGCATGATGCGCTCGCCGGCGGCGCAGCTCAGGTGTTCGAGAAAGGTCGTGTTGACCCCGCGGGCGACGGTGTCATGGTCCCTGGCCATGACCTGAGCGGCCTGATCGGGCGGGAACAGCAGCCGGTCGTCCTGACCCAGCACCTCTTCGGCGCGATATCCCACCAGGGTGGTGGCGGCGCGATTGAAGAGCAGATAACGCCCTTCGAGATCCTTGGCGAAGATGGCATCGGGCGAGGCCTCGGCGATCGCCCCGAGCAGGTTCAGCGCGCGTAACCGCTCGTCGTGCGAATGACGCAGCCGCTCGGCATAGAGCAGGCGCTGACGCTGGCGCAACAGCGCCGCGCCGGCCAGGACCATCAGCGCCGCCAGCAGCGCCGCCAGCACGATCCAACGCACATCGCGCACCACCCCGGCCCACAGCTCGCGACGATCGACCTTGGCGACCAGGAACCAGTCCACCCCGGGAACCGACAGCACCACGCCGAGCGAGGGCACCCCGCGATAATCCACCCCCTCGACCAGGGTGCCGAGCAATTCCGGGGCGAGCATCGCCTGCACTGCGATCACCCGCTCGGCAGTCAGCGGGGTCCGCGACCGCGCGGCGCTGTCCGGGCGATAGCGAAAGGCGTTGAGCGACACCACGGCATCGCCCTCGCGCCGAAACAGCAGCGATTCGCCCGAGGAGTTCGGCAGCGGCCAGAAGGAGAGCAGCGGATAGAGGTTCTCGGTGGGATCGTTGTGCAGCACCGCCACCGGCGGCGACTCCTGCTGATCGAGCGGCAGCGGCACCAGGAAGTCGACATGAAGACGGTCGCCGGCATCGCGATAGGGCCCCTGCACCACGACCTGCCGCACGGCGACGGCCTGAGCCACCGCCTCGCTGAGCAACCCTGGCAGCGGTGCCCCGGGACCGCCGGCACCACAGAGTTGATCACCCTCGGGGCCGACCAAGCGCGCCTCGCCGAAATTGTTGAAACGGGCATACTCGAGGATCCGTGCGCACAACACCTCGCCCACGGCGGCGTCACCGGCCCGCCAGTCGCGATAGAGCCCGGCATACAGCCGGCTGGTCTGGATCATCCGCGCGTCACCGAGGCGCTCGTCGAGCCAGTGCTCGACCTGGCGCACCTTGAGCTCGGCGATGGTCTGCAGGGTCTCGGCGAGTGTCGTGCGCTGGTGCTCGTAGGAGAACCAGCCCCCGGTGATCGCCAGCGACACGATCGCCGTGAGCATCAACAGCACCGGCGGCCATTGCGCACGCGGCAACCTGGACGGTGGAGCCGGTTCCAGCGCCCGGTCCGCGGCGACGAGCAACAGCAGCGCGCTGGCGGCGACCAGCAGGGCGCCGGAGAGCACGCTCGCCATCACCAGCCAGGGCGGCCCACCACCCAGCGCAACCAGCAACAGGTCGGAGAACAGCACCCACAACCCGGCGACGATGACATATCCGATCGGCCACCGGCGCCCGGCATGTCCCTGCCCCCCGGCGGTGGCGCGCCCCTGATCGGTCTTCATCGACGGGCGTTCACCCGGAAAGCCCTGGCGTGATGACCCGCTGCGGAGCCGCTATCCCATGATCGCGCCATCGCCTTCACCTCCATCTGAATGCTTGATTGGGCTGCACTGGAGCGGGCGCCGCGAATCACTGACCCGCCGTCACGACTGTCGCGGACTCATGCCTCGATCTCGCCGAATCGCGTGGCGATCTCGCAGAACTCATCGAAGCGCGCCATGAAGGCATCGGTGACATCCGGGTCGAAGTGCGTGCCCCGACCGGCGAGGATGATGTCGCGCGCCTCCGCAAATCCCATCGGCGCCTTGTAGACCCGGCGCGAGATCAGGGCGTCGAAGACATCGGCGAGCGCCATCAGTCGCGCGGCGATCGGGATGGCATCCCCGGCGAGCCCCTCGGGATAACCGCTGCCGTCCCACTTCTCATGATGATAGTGGGCGATGTCCTTGGCGAGTGCGAGAAACTCGACCGGACGCTCGGCATCGCGCTCGGCCTGCTCGATGGCGAGGCTGCCGAGTTTGGCATGGGTCTTCATCACCTCCCACTCATCGGCCGACAGACGACCGGGTTTGCGCAGGATGTGATCGGGGATACCGACCTTGCCGATATCGTGCAGCGGTGCCGAGCGCGCCAGCTCCTCGATGGTACGCCCGGCGAGGAAGGTCTCGAAACGCGGGTGTTCGCGTAGCTGCCTGGCCAGGGCGTGGACATAGCGCTGGGTGCGGCGCAGATGGTTACCGGTCTCGGGATCGCGGATCTCGGCCAGGTGCGCTAGGGCGAGGATGCTGACCTGCTCGGTCAGCACGTTGTCGCGCATCCGCCGCCTGATCTCCAGCTCGAGCTGGGCGTTGTGGTCACGCAACAGATCACGCGCGCGCTTGAGTTCGAGCTGGGTACGGACACGGGCGAGCAGGATGCGCGGATTGACCGGCTTGGCGATATAGTCGACCGCACCGACGTCGAGTCCGCGGGTCTCGGCCTCGTCGCTGTCCATCGCGGTGACGAAGATCACCGGGGTGTCGGCGGTCAGCGGATCGGCGCGCAGCCGCTCGAACACCGCATAGCCGTCCATGTCCGGCATCATCACATCGAGCAGCACCAGATCGGGGAGCGGCGCGCGACTGACCACGCGCAACGCCTTCTCGCCGGAGATGGCCACGCGCACCCGGAACTCCGGCTGCAGCAGCTCGCTGAGCACCACCAGGTTCTCGGGCGAGTCATCGACGAGCAGGATCGTCGAGCGGTTTCCATCGAGCATCGTCACCTCCTTTTGCCTGCCACCGGCCTCGACGCGACGCATCACCGGCAGGGCCTCACCCTGCCCGGCGCACTCGGCGAGTGCGCCGCACCCCGTGTGCGATCAGCGCTCGGCGCTCAGCGCCTCGACCCGCTGGAAGCCGCGCGGCAACAACCGACCGCGACGACCGCGATCACCGCGATAGGCCTCCAGATCACGCGCCTTGAGCGTCAGCTCGCGCTTGCCGGCGCGCACCCGCAGCACACCCTCGGGCGCGACCACCGCCATCGCCACCATCAGCTCCTCGCGCGCGGCGGCGCGGGCAGTGGGGATGGCGATCAGCTTGTTGCCCTTGCCCCGGCTCATCTCCGGCAGCTCCTCGAGGGGGAAGAGCAGCAGATGACCGCTGCTACTGGCCACCGCCACCAGCGCGCCCTCGACCGCCGGGACCGCCACCGGGTCGAGCACCTCGGCACCCTTGGGCAAGGTCAGCACCGCCTTGCCGCCCTTGGGCTTGGCCACCAGGTCGGCGGCGCGGGCGAGGAAGCCGTAACCGGCATCCGAGGCGAGCAGATAGCGCCCCTCGACGGCGGCCAGCACCGCCACGAAACGCGCCCCCGAGGGCGGGTCGAAACGCCCGGTGAGCGGCTCGCCCTGGCCGCGTGCCGAAGGCAGGGTGTGGGCCTGCAGGCTGTAGCTGCGTCCACGCGAGTCGAGGAAGGCCACCGCCTGATTGCTGCGCGCGCGCGCCGCGGCGAGGAAGCGATCCCCCGAGCGATAGTTGAACCCGGCCGGATCGACGTCGTGCCCCTTGGCCGCGCGCGCCCAGCCCTTCTCCGAGAGCACCACGGTCACCGGCTCGCTCGGCGCCAGCTCGGTCTCGTCGATGGCGTTCGCCGCGGCGCGCTCGACCAGCGGCGAGCGCCGCGCGTCGCCGTAGCGCTCGGCGTCGGCGGCGAACTCCGCGGCGAGCAGCCGGCGCAGCGCCGCGGGGTCGTCGAGGATGGCGCGCAACTCATCGCGCTCGGCACTCAGCGTCTCCTGATCGGCGCGGATCTTCATCTCCTCGAGCCGCGCGAGCTGGCGCAGTCGGGTGTTGAGGATGTAGTCGGCCTGGGTCTCGGTGAGCGCGAAGCGCGCCATCAGCACCGCCTTGGGCTCGTCCTCGGTGCGGATGATGGCGATCACCTCGTCGAGGTTGAGGAAGGCGATCAGCAGCCCGTCGAGCAGATGCAGGCGCTCGAGCACCTTGTCGAGCCGGTGGTTGAGGCGGCGGCGGACCGTCTCGGTGCGGTAGGCGAGCCACTCGACGAGGATCTCGCGCAGGTTCATCACCCGCGGGCGACCGTCGAGCGCGATCATGTTCATGTTGACGCGATAGCTGCGCTCGAGATCGGTGGTGGCGAACAGGTGCGACATCAGCCGCGCGATATCGACCCGGTTGGAGCGCGGCACGATCACCAGCCGGGTCGGGAACTCGTGATCGGACTCGTCGCGGAAGTCCTCGATCATCGGCAGCTTCTTGGCATTGAACTGCTGGGCGATCTGCTCGAGCACGCGACTGCCCGAGACCAGGTGCGGCAGCGCGGTGATGACGATGTCGCCGCGCTCGACCTCGTAGCGCGCGCGCAGCCGCACGCTGCCGCCACCGCTGTGGTAGAGCTTGCGCAGGTCGGCGGCGGGGGTGACGATCTCGGCCTCGGTGGGATAGTCGGGCGCGGGGACGAAACGCATCAGCGCGTCGACATCGGCCTCGGGGTGCTCGAGCAGATGGGTGCAGGCGCGCGCCAGCTCACAGAGGTTGTGCGGCGGGATGTCGGTGGCCATGCCGACGGCGATGCCGGTGGCGCCGTTGAGCAGCAGGTTGGGCAGACGCGCCGGCAGCAGACGCGGCTCCTCCAGGGTGCCGTCGAAGTTCGGCTGCCAGTCGACCGTGCCCTGCCCCACCTCGTCGAGCAGCACCTCGGCATAGGGCGCAAGACGCGACTCGGTATAGCGCATCGCCGCGAACGACTTGGGATCGTCGGGCGAGCCCCAGTTGCCCTGGCCGTCGACCAGCGGATAGCGATAGGTGAAGGACTGCGCCATCAGCACCATCGCCTCGTAGCAGGCCGAGTCACCGTGCGGGTGGAACTTGCCGAGCACGTCGCCGACGGTGCGCGCCGACTTCTTGAACTTGGCCGTCGCCGACAGCCCCAGCTCGGACATCGCATAGAGGATGCGCCGCTGTACCGGCTTGAGACCGTCGCCGACATGGGGCAAGGCGCGATCGAGGATGACGTACATGGAATAGTCCAGATACGCCTTCTCGGTGAAGGCCTTGAGTGGGCGCTGCTCCAGGCCCTCGGCGGAATAGCTGATGGTCTCGCTCATGATTCTCGATACGTCAGGGGTCGACACGCAAGGAAACCCATCATGATGCGCCAAGGCGGCGCCGAGGACAAACCAGGGGACTCACCCCTGTCGCGCCGTCCTGATCGCCGCCAGTCGCGCCTCGCGGATGCGCCCGGCGATCAACCGCGGTTCGGGGGCGGCGCGGGCGATGGCACCGACGTCGAGCGCGGCGACCGCCGCCTGCAATCGGCGCAGCAACGCCGCCTGCGGGTAGTCGCGCTCGGCATAGCCGGTGCGACCGCGGAAGTCGGCCTCGCAGGCGATCAGCATCTGCTCGAAACGCTCGGGCCGGCGCAGCGCATCGGTGCGCTCGAGCAGATCGAGCACCGTGGTGTCGCGCAGCTCCTCGACCTTGTGCACCAACCCATGCTGCCCGGCGGTGATGCGCGCCAGCTCGCGACAGCGGTTGGGCACCCGGAAGCGGTCGCAGACCGCCTCGAGCAGCTCGACGCTGCGCGCCTCGTGACCGTGGTGGCTGGGCAGGATCTCCGCCGGCGTGGTGCCCTTGCCGAGGTCGTGACAGAGCGCGGCGAAGCGCACCTCGAGCAGCGGCGAGAGCCGCGCGGCCATGTCGAGCACCAGCATCGCGTGCACCCCGGTATCGACCTCGGGGTGCCACTTGAGCGGCTGCGCCACCCCCCACAGCCGATCGAGCTCGGGCAGCAGCCGCGCCAGCGCGCCGCACTCGCGCAACACCTCGAAGAAGCGCGAGGGCCGGGGCTCGCAGAGCGCGCGCGAGAGCTCCTGCCACACCCGCTCGGGGACCAGGGCGTCGACCTCGCCGGCGGCGACCATCTCGCGCATCAGCGTCTGGGTCTCGGCGGCGACGGTGAAGCCGAGATCGGCGAAGCGCGCGGCGAAGCGCGCCAGGCGGAGGATGCGCACCGGGTCCTCGGCGAAGGCCGGGGAGACGTGACGCAGCACCCGCGCCTCGAGATCGGCGAGCCCGCCATAGGGATCGACGATGCCGCCCTCGGCGTCCTCGGCCAGGGCGTTGACGGTGAGATCACGCCGCAACAGGTCCTGCTCGAGGGTGACCTCGGGGTCGGCGTGCACGGTGAAGCCGTGATAGCCGGGGGCGGTCTTGCGCTCGGTGCGGGCGAGCGCGTACTCGTCCTTGGTGAGCGGATGCAGGAACACCGGGAAGTCCTTGCCGACCTGCTGGAAGCCGCGCGCGCGCAGGGTCTCGGCGCGCGCGCCCACCACCACGTAGTCGCGCTCGCGCACCACCCGCCCGAGCAGCCGGTCGCGCACCGCGCCACCGACCAGATAGACACGGAGCCCGGCGGTCGCGGGGTCGGGTTGCAGGCTCGGATTGGGGGTCGGGTCGTCCACGGTCACCTCGGGCTGGTCTCGGATGGGTGATTATATCGGGGCGATGCTTGCGGTTAGAATGCCCCATCGATTCCCCGCCCTGACCTGATGAAGGAGCGACGATGCGTTTTCTCGGCTATCTGATCCTGCTCGCCCTGCTCGGCTACGGGCTGTGGCCCTACTATGCCGTCTACCAGCTCGACGACGCCATCAACCAGGAGGACACCACCGAGCTGGCGGCCCTGGTCGACCTGCCGGCGATCCGCGCCAACTACAAGGCGCGGATCGCCGCGGGCGTCGAGGGCATGCTGCCGGCGGGCGAGGCCGGCGGGGGGATGCACTGGCTGCGCCAGAACGTCGGCGAACTCGGCGACGCCGCGCTCGAACAGGCCATCACCCTGCCCTGGGCGCGGCAGACGCTGCGCGAGGCGGTCGGGCGCGCCACCTCGCAGACCCCGCCCTATCTGCTCGCCGGCATCGACTACGCCTTCTTCGAGTCCTACGACCGCTTCCTGGTGCGTATCGGCCAACTCGGCAAGGCGCCGACCCATGTGCGTCTCGAACTCGAGGGGCGCGAGTGGCGGATCACCGACATCATCCGCTGAACCGGATCGCTGAACCGGGTCGTCCGACTCAGCGCGGCTGGAAGCCGATCAAGGTCATGTCATCGCGCCGCGGCTCGTCGCCCCGATAGTCCTCAAGCAGTTGCTCGACGGCGGCGAGCTGCTCGGCCAGACCGAGTTCGGCGTGGCGCTCCAGCCAACCCGCCAGACGGCGGCGACCGAGCAGCCGCCGCGGCTGCCCGCCCATGTGATCGGAGATGCCGTCGGTGAGCAGATAGAAGCGCGCCCCCGGCGCCACCGCGATGCGGTGCACCGGGATCTCGCCTGGGCTCGGCAGACTGCGATAGCCGAGATGCGCGCGCGCGCCGCGGATCGTCTCCACCCGTCCGGCAGGATCCATGCACAGCAGCGGGATGCCCGCACCGGCGAAGCTCAGCTCGGCGCGCGCCGGCTCCCAGATCGCCACCGCCGCCTCCAGACCGTCGTCCGACTCGGCCTCTGGATGATCCTGACGCAGTCGCGTACGCACCACGGCGTCGATCGCGCACAGGATGGTCGCCGGGTCGGCGCTGGCATGATCGCGCAGGATATCGGCCATCGCCGAGGCCAGCACCAGGGTGATGAAGGCCCCCGGCACACCGTGCCCGGTACAGTCGGCGATCAGGATCAGATAACGCTCGTCGTCGAGCCGCTCGAGCCAGAACCAGTCGCCGCCGACCAGGTGCAGCGGCTCCCAGCACACCTGGATCTCGCGCACCCCGTCGCCCAGCGCGCCCTTGTCGGGCAACATCGCCGTCTGGATGCGCCGCGCGTACTGGATGCTCTCGAGCACCATGCGATTGGCCTTGCCCAACTCCTGGTGGGCGGCGTCGAGCTCGGCGAAGGCCTGCTCGAGGGCATCGCGCTGCTGCTCGAGCTCCCGGGTACGCAACCGCACCCGCGCCTCGAGCTCTTGGGTGAGCGCGGTCAGCTCGGCCTGTGCCCGATCGCGCTGATCGAGCCCCCGCTGCGAGGCGGCGAACAGCTCACCGAGACGCGCGCGCAGCAACCCGAGCTCGTCGCCGCGATGATGGGGCAGGTGCGGCGGCGTCCACGCCCCCGGACACGCCGGGTCGACCGCCGCGATGGCCCCGGCCAGGCGCACCAGCGGGCGGGTGATCATCAGATAGAAGAGCAGCGCGACCAGCGCCGAGATCACCAGCGCGCGCGCCAGCCCGAGCAGCGCATCGCGACCGGCCTGGGCGAGGAAGCGCTGGGTCAACACCGCCGCCGAGAGTTCGACCTCGAGGACCCCGACCGGCTCCGCATCGGCCCCGGCAAAGCCGTAGTCGAGCGGCAGACGCATCCGGGTGACATCGGCGAACAGCCACGACCAGTCCTCGGCCAGCGCGCTTGCCGTCGGTTCGCGCACCCGTTCGGCGAGCACCCGACCGAAGTCGTCGCGCAGCTCGGCGCGACGCATCGAGGCGCGGGCGAAGAGTCCGTCGACGAGCTGGCGACCGAGTTCGGGATGGAGCTGATAGAGCGCCTCGGAGGCCGAGCCCTCGACCAGGGTCAGGGTCTCGCGCAGGTCGCGCTCGACATCGGCGCGCATCCCGCGCCAGTCGAGGAAGAGCTCGAGCAGCCCCACCAGCATCCCCAGCAGCAACACCACCGCCAGGGTGACGGCCGCCTGGCGGAAGGTCAGCCCGCGCCAGAACGGGATTTCGGGCGGGGCTGCGCCCTGTTGCAGGGACGTGTTCAATGGGCCTCCAGGGCGACGGTGCCGACACCATGGGCGCGTCTGATCGCCTCGACCCGTACCGACTCGGTCGCCAACCAGCGATCGAAGCGCGCCAGCAACCCGGTGTGCGCCCGGGTGGAGAGACGGTACTCACCCTGTGCCAGCGGCAGCCCGGGATCGAAGGCCAGGGCATCGGCGCGACCGAACAGCCGGCGCGACTGCTCGGCGGCGACCGCGACATTGGCATAGGCGGCATCGATCCGGCCGCTGTGCAGCTGATTGAGCAGCGCGGCAAAGCCGGCATTCTCGCGCAGCACCGGCGTGCCGGTCTCCAGGCGCGACTGCCAGGCACAGGGGGTGAAACCGACGACGATCCCGAGCCGCTGCACCCGTTCGGGGCCCGCACCCAACTGGTCCGGGCGTACCAGGGTGGCGTCGGTGTAGGAGACCACCGGAGTGCTGAAGTGGAAGCGCTCACCGTTGCGCGCCGCACTGCGCCAGTCGGGGTCGTCGGGATAGATGAAATCGACCTCGTCGCGCAGCAGGCTGACGACCATCCGCGGCACCGGCAGCGGCTTGTAGTCGAACTCGATCCCGGCGGCGGCGGCGAAGGCGTCGAACAGCTCGCGGGCGAACCCCTCGAAGCGTCCGGTATGCGCGGCGTGATAGGGCAGATAGTCGATGTTCTCGACCCCGATCACATAACGCTCCCCGGCGGCCTGCGCGCCCCCCGGGAGCAGGATCAGCAGCAGTGCGACCAGCCGCGCGATCATGCGTCTGGAACGCCCTGCTCGGTCGCACCGGGCAACTCGGCCTCGGCCAACTCGACGCGGTTGCGACCGTTGCGCTTGGCCGCGTAGAGCGCCCGGTCGGCGCGCGCGATCGCCCGTTCCAGCGACTCGTCGATGGCGACCTCGGCGACGCCGATACTGACGGTCACGCGCAGCCGCGCGCCCTTCCACTGGGTCTCGGCCTCGGCCACCCGCACGCGCAGCCGCTCGGCGACCTCGGCGGCGGCCTCCAGGCGGATCTCCGGGAGCACCGCCATGAACTCCTCGCCGCCGAAACGCCCGGGGACGTCATCCTCGCGCAGCGCGCTGCGAAACAGGGTGCCGAAGTGCTCGAGCACCCGGTCGCCGGCGACATGACCGTGGGCGTCGTTGACCCGCTTGAAGTGATCGAGGTCGAGCAACAGCACCGACAGACCGCGCCGATGACGGGCCATGCGCTTGAGCTCGTGCTCGCCGAGTTCGAGCAGGTGACGACGGGTGTGCAGCCCGGTCAGCTCGTCGACCGAGGCGATCCGGCGCAGCTCCTGCTCGAGCTGCTCGCGCCGCTCGATCTCCTTGACCAGGGTGGCGTTGAGGGTGTTGAGCTCGCGCGCCTGCAGCGACAGGGTGCGGTTGGCGTCGTGCAGGTCGAGCTGCATGCGATCGCTGATGCGCACCAGCCGACGCGACTCGTGATAGCCGTCCTGATAGGCGCGGGCGAGCTGGCGCACCCCGTCGGCGACCTCGTCGAGACGCTCGAGCATCGCCTCGGCCTGACGGATCACCGCCTGCTCGTGGGCATAGAGCGAGAACTCTTCCTCGGGCTCATCGGCGCTCATGATCGGTGCCGGTCAGTCATCATCGAATTCGCAGAGCTCGAACACGGCGTGCTCGAAGTCCTCGCTGAAGTCCTCGCCGAATTCCTGCATGGTGTCGTCCTCGACATGGTAGTGCCAGCGGATGCGCACCCCGCGCCCGGCGCCGGCGGCCCGCTCCAGGCGCTGGAAGATGTTCATCAATGCCTTGGCGCTGCTGCTGTTGAAGTAGGACATGCGCAGCTCGACCAGCAGCGCGGGGGGCTGAGTCGAGTCGGTGGCGAGAAAGGCGTCGAGCGCCTGGATCACCGGACCGAAGAAAGCAGCAGCATCCTCGGGGTAGGACTCACCCTCGATGCGCAGACGGCGATTGGCGAAATCGAACTCAAGCAGCGGCGAGCGTTCGGTCGGTGCGCGATACAGCGTCTCCAACGTCTCCATCCTTCACTCAGATATAGGCCTTAAGACAGAAGAAGGAGCGATCCTCGGTGACTTCCACGAAGCCGAACTCGATCGGATCGGTCGAACGACGCGCGATCTCGATCAGACCGATGTTGCCCCCCCGACTATCGTCCTCCACCGGGGCGCGCAACCGCTCGCGGTAATAGGACTTGAGCGAGTCCTTGTCCATCGACGCGAGTTGCTCGAGCCGGCGTTGCAGCTCGGCGGCCTCGTCACGACACACCATGTTGCCGCAGACGACGAAGAAGCGGTCGCGCTCGCGACCGACCACGACCATACCCGAGCTGAGTTCGACCGGCTTGCCGAGGTTGCCCTCGACCCGTTCGGCCGAGTAGCGGATGATGTTCTGCACCTGCTCGACGAAGATCGAGAACACCCGCTTGATCACCCGCGAGTCGGCATCCTCCAGACTCATCTTCTGCTTGAGCGCCTCGCCCAGCGAGAACAGGATCCCCTCGGAGAGATAACCGGCGAAGGAGAACACCACCCCGCGTTCCTGCAACTGCCGATGGAAGGCGAAATATTCCGTGGCGATCGACATAGCGAACACGACTCCTCAAGTCGGTGGGACTCGGCCAACTAGGGTAGAGGCTCGACTCCCGCCGAGGCAAGCGGAATCAACCCTCGACAGCCACGCTGCGTCGACGTGACGGCGGCGTCTCGACCTGCAGCGGCAGTCCCATCAAGGCCAGCAGATAGAACAGCAGCGCCACCCTCGGGGCATCGAGCAGGGTGCCGAAGGTCCCCACCGCAAGGAAGCCGAGCAGGGCCAGCCAGACCGTGACCCCGAAGGCCGGCGAGACGACCCGCCCGGCGAGCAGACCTCGGCTGGCGACGAGCAACAACAGCAGCAGCACGGCGAGACCGAGCAGGCCGCGCTCGACCAGCAGATGGACCCAGAGGTTATCGGTGTGCCAACGCTGGTGGTCGAAGTCGGAATAGCTCAGCCAATGGTCGATCCCCGCACCGAAGTCGCCGTTGCGCACCAGTTCGCGTCCGCCTTCGAGCCGTTGCAACGAGACGTCGTCGATGTCGACCAGGGTCTGCGGCTGCTCGAGCAGGCGGTACTCGCGGCGATTGGCGAGGGTCAGCAGCAGCGGCGCGCGCAGTGCCTGCTCGAAGGAGCCGAGGTTGGCGCTGTCGAAGACGAACTCCAGCGCTCGCCAGGCGCCCTCGGTGTCGGTCACCATCGGGGAGAAGGTGACACAGCGTGGGTTCCACTCGCTCGGCGCGATCATCTGACGGTGACACAAACGCAGCTGCAGCTTGAGTTCGGGGGCCTCGGTACGCACCGTCAGGCGCAGCCGATAGGCGGTATTCGGCCGCAGCCGCACCCGTTGTCCGAGCCGCATGCCGCGCGCCCCGGAGAGACGCAGATAACGATTGCCCGCCTCGCTGCCGATCCCCAGGGTACCGAACGCCTGGGGATCGCGCCGCGTCCACAGATAGCGTTCGGGGAAACGCCCGGCGCCGATCCCGAGCAACCGGTCCGGCCAGTCCGCCGGCACGACCGCGAGCGCCTCCTGCCAGTGCGTCAGCCGCGCCTGCAGATCGCTCCCGGCCTCGGCGAAGCGCGCCTCCATGCGACTGCCGAAGAGACTCGGGATGAAGGCCCCGAGGACCACGCACCAGAGCATCATCGCGAGGATGCGATGGCGCGGCGCCAGCCGCGCGCCCCAGTCGCGTTCGAGCCGCCAGCCGATCACCGCCAGCAGCGCCACGCCGGCGACGACGATCGCCATCGCCAGCGGCAGCGGCAGGCTGGTCCACTTGCTGGTCGCCGCGCCGTGAGCGGCCAGCCCGGCCAGCGCCAGCACCACCGCACCACTCAGCCAGGCGAGACGGCGCACGGACACCCCGAGACCGGCGAGCCAGCCCGGCAGCGCCGCGACCACCAGGGCGAGCAGCGCGCAGCTCATCGCCAGCATGCCGCCGGAGCGGAACGACCACAGCGCCATCGCCGCCGAGCCCGCCAGCGCCGCCAGGGTGAGCAGCGCCGCCCCGCGCGACAACACCCGACGCTGGCGCCAGTAGCCGAGCAGCAAGGCCGCCGCCACCACCGCCAGGAACCCGAGATAGACCCCGCGCGAGAAGGTCACCACCATCGCGTAACAGGCGCCGAGCAGGACGATGGCGGCCAGCCCCCCCCACCAGCGCGAACGCGCCATCAGCAGGGCGAGCACCGCGAACGGCCAGGCGAGGCTGAGATAGCCGTCGATCGCGCCGCCACCGACGTGCATGTCGGCGAAGAGTGCGGTGACGCGATAGGCGGTGGAGAAGTCGAGCAGGGTGCCGAGCAGCGCATAGGGACCCTCGAAGAAGATCAGCTGGTGCAGCACCCCGCGCTCCCACACCACCACCAGCGCGACCCCGAGCAGTCCGATCAGCACCCCGGCGATGAAGCGCCGCTCGGCGCGTACCGGATCGCGACCGCGCGCGGCCAGCCACAGCGGATAGAGCAGCAGCGCCCAGACCAGCCCCTTGGTCAGACGCAGGGCGTTGAGCGGGCTGTAGTAGGAGACCAGCGCGTTGGCATCGAGCTGCGGCCAGGCGCCACCGAGCCCGCGCCAGCAGCCGATCGCGGCGAGCACCAGCAGCAGCAGCAGGAGCAACCGGGCGCCGGCGCTCGGGCGCACCCTGCCCCCGCCACCACCGTGCCACAGTCCGGCGGCGAGGGTGCAGAGCAGCAGCGCGTCGAAGGCGTCGACGAACAGCCAGCCGCTCCAGGGCGCGAGCTGGAGCAGCGGCAGCGCCACCGGCACCACCACCAGCCAGGCATCGGGGTCGCGCAACAGCACCAGCAGGTAGAGCGCCAGCCCCAGCGCCAACCAGGGGGCGATGGCGGGGAAGCGCAGCAGGAAGGGGATCAGCGCCGCCAGCAACAGCAGCGCCGAGAGACGGCGCGTCACTGACCACAGATGATGAGGCGTGGACGGAACGGGGGGTACGACGGACATGGCGTCGGCCTCCTGGCCGGGTGACGACATGGGGCTGGATCCGACCGCCAGCCTGACAAGCGCCGCGGTCGGGTTCAAGCCTGTCGTCGATCGGGGCCTCCCGCCCCGACCACGACAGGCCTCAGTCGTAGAACAGCTCGGACCAGCGCTGATCGTCGATCAGCGACTGCTTGAGCGTCTCCCACGCCTCCTCGCCGCCGGCCTGCTCGGCCATCACCCGGTTGAACGCCTCGGCGGTCTTGCGCAGACCCGAGATGAACACCTGGGTGTTGGGCTCACGCATCAGCCGCAGGGTCTCCTCGGCATGGGCCTCGAGCCCCTGCGCCAGCGCCTCGGAGGAGCGCATCAGCGGCCGGGTGCCGAGCGCGCGGAAGGCCTTGAAGGTCTTCTCGTCGTAGTAGTTGGCGAGATCCGAGGTCTCGTCGTTGGCATACATCAGGTCGAGACCGGTGCGACCGCCGTAGAACAGGCGCACCTGACCGTTCCAGTCGCCGCGACGCTCGTAGATGTGCTGGGCGAAGGCGCGGAAGGGCGCGATCCCGGTGCCGGTACCGATCATCAACAGGTTGGCCCGGTTGTCGAGCGGCATGCGGAAGGCGCTCGCATAGGGGCCGGTGATGGTGATCTTGTCGCCGGGCTGGGCATCGCACAGATAGTTCGAGGCGATGCCCGGATAACGCTCGCCGCTGACCTCGTCGAGATAGAAGCAACGACGCACCAGCAGCTCGATCACCACCCCCTCGTCGAGCGGCATGGGGCGGGCGTTGGCGATCGAGTAGCGACGCAGGTGCACGGCGTTGCCGAAGGGATGCGGACCCGGCACCAGCACCCCGATGCTCTGGCCCTCGACGAACTGGAAGGCCGGATCGAGCACCTCGAGGGTGAGGTGGCGGACCTCCTCGGTGTCCTCCGGGGTAATGCGCCGCGAGGCCTTGATCAGGGCCTCGGTCTGCGGGCCGCCAGCGGCCTGTGATTCACTCATGTCAGCTCCTTAAACGCTGTCCTGCGGCCCCTGGGGGCCGCGAGAGGGACGCCGATCAGTGGCGATCGGCGTTGCACTCGCCGTGCACGGGACCGGGCACGGCCACCTCGACCTCGCAGTGACCGCTACCACAGGAGCAGCCACCGCCCTCGGGGCGGTAGGGGCCGAGCTGCGGATGACGCCGCGCGAAGCGTGCGTACAGCTGCTGGACCCCGACCCAGCCGGCGAGCACGACGAAGATGATCACCGGGACCAGCAACAGCCTAGCCATGGCTGCCACCCAACCCGGCGAAACCCATGAAGGCGAGCGAGAGCAGCCCGGCGAGCATCAGGCTCATCGCCGCGCCCTCGCTGACCCGGGGCACCCGCGCCAGGGCGAGCTTCTCGCGCAGCCCGGCCATCAGCATCAGCGCCAGGGTGAAGCCGGTGCCGGCGCCGACGGCATAGACCAGGCTCTGCACGAAGTCGTACTCCTTGGCGGTCTGGAACAGCGCCAGACCGAGGATCGCGCAGTTGGTGGTGATCAGCGGCAGGAAGATGCCGAGCGAGCGGAACAGCGCCGGGCTGAAACGCTTGACGAACATCTCCACCAGCTGCACCGCCGAGGCGATCACCGCGATGTAGCAGATCAGGCGCAGGAACTCGAGCTGCAGCTCGCCGAGCACCCAGTTGATGCCATAGGCCGCGGCCGAGCTCACCAGCATCACGAACATGGTCGCCAGGCCCATGTTCCAGGCCGTCTCCTTCTTCGCCGAGACGCCGAGGAAGGGACAGATGCCGAGAAACAGCGCCAGTACGAAGTTGTTGACGACCGCGGCGTTGAGGAAGATCAGCGACAGGGGTTCAGCGTGCATATGCGCTCTCCGCGGCGGCGGCCTGCAGTCTGCGCTCCTTGCGCAACCGCAGCCAGTTGAACAACAACAGCCAGGCACCGAGGACGAAGAAGCCACCCGGGGGCAGGATCATCACCACCCAGGGCTGGAAGTCGGCACCGAACAGCGGGATGCCGAGGATGGTGCCGCTGCCGAGGACCTCGCGCACCGTGCCGAGGCTGAGCAGCGCCAGGGTGAAGCCCGCGCCCATGCCGAGACTGTTGATCAGGGTGGTGTGCAGGCGTTGCTTGGAGGCGTAGGCCTCGGCGCGACCGAGGATCACGCAGTTGGCCACGATCAGCTGGATGAAGGCGCCGAGCGCGGCATAGAGCTCGAGGCTGATGGCCTGGATGGCGTAGTCGACGATGGTGACGAAGGTGGCGATGATGACGATGTAGCTGGCGATGCGCACCTGCTTGGGGATCCAGTTGCGCAGCAGCGACACCAGCAGGCTCGAGCACACCAGCACGAAGGTGGTGGCCAGGCCCATGGCGATGGCGTTGACCGTGGTGTTGGTCACCGCCAGCACCGGGCACATGCCCAGCAGCATCACGAACACCGGGTTCTCTTCCCACAGCCCGCGCACGAAGGTGTCGAGCGACAGGCTCTCTTGTTGGTTGGGCAGTTCAGCCATTCATCGGCCCTCGCTACGGTTCGGTTCGGAGAGGAGCGCCAGCTCGCGCTGCAGCACCGGCACCACCCGCTGGGCGGCGTCGTTGACCGCGCGCGCCATGGCGTTGGAGGTGATGGTCGCACCGGAGATGGCATCGACCTGCCAGGGTTGGGTCTTGGTGCCGTGCTTGACCGGGACGATGGGGTTGGCGAGCGCCGTCCCGGTGGCGTCAAGCCGCGCATCGAGCGCCTCGAAGTTCTTCAGATACTCGGCGTCGGTGGAGATCTTGTCGCCGAGCCCCGGGGTCTCGGTCGACTTCAGCACCTTGCTGCCGATCACGCACTGGCAGGCGGGGTCGTAGCCGAAGAGGAACTGGATGACGTCCTGGTAGCCGCGCGCGGCACCCGGGAAGGCCACGCCCACCAGCGCGCCGTCATCATCGTAGCCGGCATAGAGATGGACGCCCTCGGCGCCCTCGCCCGCCGGCACCAGCGCATCCTCGGCGGTGAGCACGAAGTCGCGCTTGGCCACCGCACCGTCGAGGACGTGGAACACCGCCTTCTCGGTCATCCGCCGCTGGTTCTCGGCGATGATCGGCAGGGTGAACTGATAGACCAGCACCACCAGCAACCCGGAAAGCATGGCGATGCCGCCGAGGGTGCGCAGCATCGCCCAGGCCGGGGTGCTCGGCGCCGGGGTTTGGATCTGTTGTTCGATCGTCATGAGTCAATGCCCGATAGAGGTTGGAGCCGGCGATTCATGCCTTGGGCCGCGAGCCGGCGCCGTAGACGCGCGGCTGGGTCCAGCCCGAGATCAGCGGACCGAGGGCATTGGCGAGCAGGATGGCGTACATCACCCCTTCGACGAGGCCGCCAAAGAGCCGGATGATCACCGTCAGCACGCCGATGAACAGGCCGTAGATGATGGCCCCGCGCGCGGTCACCGGCGAGGCGACCATGTCGCTGGCCATGAACCAGGCGCCGAGCATCAACCCGCCCGAGCAGAGCACGAACCAGGGCGAGGGATAGAGCGTGGGATCGAGCAGCCAGAAGGGCAGCGCGGTGAGCACGGCGCCGGCCATCACCGAGGCCGGGATGCGCCAGTCGAGCATCCGCCGCCACGCCAGCCACAGCCCGCAGACCAGGATCAGGATCGCCGAGGTCTCGCCCGCGGAACCGGCGATGGTGCCGGAGAACACGTCGCTGAGCGGCAGCTCGATCTGCTGGAACTTCTGCAACGCCAGCGGCGTCGCCCCGCTCCAGGCGTCGAGCCCGAGCCCGGCGACCCAGTCGTCGATCGGCACCGGCTGCATGAACGGCAGGGTCAGGGTCGAGGGGATCAGCTCGGCGAAACGCTCCGGGGCGAAGGCCGGGGTCCAGGTGGTGATCGCCACCGGAAAGGCGGCCTGCACGAAGGCACGCCCGACCAGCGCCGGATTCATCACGTTGTAGCCGAGTCCGCCGAACAGCGCCTTGCCGAGGGCGATGCCGACGAAGGCGGCAACCGCGGCCATCCACAACGGGAAGCCCGGCGGCAGGGTGAGACCGAGCAGCAGCCCGGTGATCACCGCCGACCAGTCGGAGACGGTGTTGCCCTGCCCCGAGAGACGCGCAAACAGCCACTCGGTGGCCACCGCGACCACCGTGGTGGTGATGAGCAGCAGCAGCACGCTGAGGCCGAACTGATAAACGGCGAAGGCGCTCACCGGCAGCAGCGCGAGCACCACCGAGCGCATGATCTGATCAACCGTCAACACCTTCTTGAGGTGCGGCGATGTTCTTATTTCGATGCCTTTAGCCATAGATTTTCGAAACCGCAACGGCGCCGGGGCGCCGGAATATCCTGAGGTCCGCACGCCGCCGACCGGGGTCGGGGCAACGGAGGTCCTGGGGCGCGAGGATCGCCCGATCGACGCCTCGGAGAT
>NZ_RHFI01000025.1:0-46600 GCF_003718685.1 Marichromatium sp. AB31
GGCGGGCGTCGGGGCGCGTGAGCGAGCTGCTGCTCGGCGCGCCCCCGGTCGGCGGCGCGCCGGTGCTGGCGCTCCGCGTCCTGCTCTGGTGCGTGCTGCTGGTCTGGGGGCTGCGGCTGATGGCCGCGCCGGTGTCGAGCAATGTTGTCGGCGAATCGCTGCTGCATCTGGTCAATCTGCCCTTCCACGAGGCCGGGCACGTCATCTTCGCCCCGCTCGGCGACTTCATCGGCTCGCTCGGCGGCACCCTGGGGCAGCTGCTGATGCCGCTGATCTGTCTGCTGGTGCTGCTGCTGCGTACTCGTGACCCCTTCGGGGCCAGCGTCTGTCTGTGGTGGTTCGGGGAGAACTTCCTCGATATCGCGCCCTATGTCGCCGATGCCCGCGCCGGGGTGTTGCCGCTGCTCGGCGGCAACACCGGACAGACCGCGCCCTATGGATTTCACGACTGGGAATACCTATTAACCGAGACCGGGCTGTTACATCTCGATCGTGCGCTCGCTCAGGCCAGTCATCTGCTCGGCGCCCTGCTGATGCTCGCCGCGCTGCTCTGGGCGGCGCTGTTGCTGCTGCGCCAGTGGCGCGCGCTCGAACGCGGCTGAGTCCCGGCCCTCGGTCGTTCTCCTTTCGTTGTCCGCTTTGCTGTAAGGAATCCCATGTCCCGATCATCCTCCGTCGCGCCCGATCGTCCGGGCACCCGCGATCTGCGTGCCTTGGCGCGTCTGCTGCGCTTCACCCTGCCTTATCGCTGGCGCCTGCTCGCCGCGCTCGCCGCGTTGCTGTTCGCCGCCGGGTCGGTGCTGGCCTTCGGTCAGGTGATCCGGGTGGTGGTCGATCGCGGGTTGTCGAGCGGTTCGGCGGTGGCGCTCGATCGTTCGTTGCTGCTGTTTCTCGCCGTGGTGGTGCTCACCGCCGGGGCGATGATGGCGCGCAGTTATCTGCTCAACTGGATCGGCGAGCGGGTGGTTGCCGACATCCGGCGCGCGGTCTTCGATCGGGTGCTGGGACTCGATGTCGGCTTCTTCGAGACCACCCGCACCGGCGAGGTGATCTCGCGACTGACCAGTGATACCGCGCTGCTGCAGGTGGTGGTGGGCTCGACCCTGGCGATGGCGCTGCGCACCTCGCTGATGATGCTCGGCGGCATCGCCATGCTGGCGGTGACCAGCCCGGGCCTGACCGGGCTGGTGCTGCTCGGGGTGCCGCTGGTGATCGGCCCGGCCTGGCTGCTGGGGCATCGGGTGCGCCGTCTCTCGCGCGCCAGTCAGGATCGGGTGGCCGATGTCGCGGCCTATGTCGATGAGGTGATCCACGGCATCCGCACCGTGCAGGCCTGCGGTCACGAGCCGCTCGATCGGCGTCGTTACGGCGAGCAGGTGGAGTCGGCCTTCGAGGTGGCCCGTCAGCGCTCGCTGACCAGCGCCTTGCTTGCCGGGATCGCCACCCTGCTGACCTTCGGCGCGATCGGTGTGGTGCTGTGGATCGGCGGTCACCAGGTACTCGACGGGGCCCTCAGCGGCGGCGAACTCTCGGCCTTCCTGTTCTACGCCATCCTGGTGGCCAGTGCGGTCGGTTCGCTCAGCGAGCTGCTCGGCCAGCTGCTGCGCGGTGCCGGAGCCAGCGAGCGGTTGATGGAGCTGCTCGAGGCACGCCCGGCGATCGCCGCGCCGAGCGACCCGGTGGCGCTGCCGCGGCCGGCGCGCGGCGAGGTCCGTTTCGACGCGGTGCGCTTCTGCTACCCCTCGCGTCCCGATACCCCGGCGTTGGATGCGCTCTCGCTGGTGGTGCGCCCGGGCGAGCGGGTGGCGCTGGTGGGGCACTCGGGGGCGGGCAAGTCGACCCTGTTCCAGCTGTTGTTGCGCTTCTACGACCCGAGCGCCGGCAGGGTGTGTTTCGATGGCGTCGATCTGCGCGCACTCGACCCGCGCGAGCTGCGTGGACGGATCGGGCTGGTGCCGCAGGACCCGGTGATCTTCGCCACCAGTGCCTGGGAGAACATCCGCTACGGCATGGAGTCGGCGACCGACGCCGAGGTGCGTCGCGCCGCCGAGGCGGCGCACGCGACCGAGTTCCTCGATCGCCTGCCGCAGGGCTTCGACACCGATCTCGGCGAGCGCGGGGTGCAGCTCTCAGGGGGGGAGCGCCAGCGGATCGCCATCGCCCGCACCATCCTGCGCGACCCGGCGCTGCTGCTGCTCGACGAGGCGACCAGCGCGCTCGACGCCGAGAGCGAGCGCCTGGTGCAGCAGGCGCTCGAGGAGCTGATGCGCGGGCGCACCAGCATCGTCATCGCTCACCGGCTGGCGACGGTGCGCAACGTCGACCGCATCCTGGTGATCGACGGCGGACGCATCGCCGCCGCCGGAGGCCACGAGGCGCTGATCGCCGAGGGCGGGCTCTATGCGCGCCTCGCCGCGCTGCAGTTCCAGGAGCCGACGCCGGCGCGCGCGGCGCCGGTCGTCTGAGCCGGGGTCAGTCGCGCGGGGCCAGGTCGCGATCGAACAGCTCGCGATAGTGCTCGGCGTAGGGGGCGAGGGCGCGATAGACGAAGCCCGGCACCACCCGCGATTCCTGACGCTCGAACTTGCTGCGCACGTGGTTGAGGTTGCGCAGCAGCTTCATCTCGATCACCGCGCGGGCGAACTCCAGCCCGCGTGGTCCACGGTTGCGTTGCAGCCAGGCGACCAGCTTGCGGATGAGCAGCGGCGGGCGCCCGGTGCCGGGCGGGTGGTTGAGCCGCTCCATGAAGCGCGGCATGCCGCGGGTGCGGTCGCCGCCCTCGGTGAGGGTGCCGAACTCGAGTTCGGGGCGCAGCATCTCGAACATCCGCTCGCCGCGCTCGGTGCGCGCCATCACCCATTGCCAACCGAGCTCCGCGCCCATGTAGCCGATGGTCAGGTCGCTCAGCGCGTTGGGGTAGTCGAAGCAGGACAGACAGGCCGAGGGGAAGATGCCGTGGAGCTTGTCCATCGGGAAGTCGATGTAGTTGACCCGCTCGACCGCGCCGTCCTCGTGACGCAGCCAGAGGCTGAAGTCCTGCATGAACTCGTGATGGACCACGGTCTTGGGTGAGCGCGAGATCTGCTCGAGGAAGTATTCGAGATCGGGGTAGGAGACGTTGTCGCTGCAGGGGATGCCGATCACGTACAGCGCCTCGAGTCCGAGCTCGGACTCGATCGCGCGCAGCGCGTGCACCTGGCAGCCGGTGCCGATGAAGGCCAGGCGCTTGATGCCCTGTTCGCGCACCAGGTCGAGCAGCCCGAGGTTGGGCGACAGGCTGGGCTTGTTGCCGGCGGTGGCGAGCACCTCCTCGGGGGTACGGGCGAGGATCGGCTGGGCCTTGAAGCGGGTGCCGGGGGCGGCGGCGGTGGTGATCACCGCCTCGACCTCGCCGCGTTCGAGCAGCCGCGCGCCGAGGGTGGTGACCATGCCGCTCCACTGTGCGCCGGGACGCGGGGCGCGCATGCGCGCGGCATAGGTGGCGCGGTAGCAGCCGAACAGCAGCTCGTCGCCGTCGCCGCGGCTGCGACCGAACAGGCGCTGCTCGATGGCGTCGGTCTGGTTGTTGACGAACATGCACGCCTGGGTCATCTGCGGCTTGAGCGTGCTGTCGCACAGCCCGCAGTCGCTGCACAGACGGGGGCGACCCTGGAGTCGCTCGTCGTTGCTGAGCAGCGAGATCTGACCCATGCCCTTGGACGGGCCCTCGGCGACGGGGGCGGCGGACTGATTCATCGCTGCGCCTCGTGCGAGTGCTGGCTGGCTGCGGGATGACGGATCGGCATGCTGGATCTCCTCGTGGTCGATGGGCACGCCGCGCGCGTCGGTCTGCGCCGGGCGTTGCCCGGAGTGGCTTGGAGGGCGGTCGTCGGGGGACCGCCGTGGGCGGCGTGCAGTCTGCCGCAAATGGTCGCGCTCAGTCCATCGGCCCCGGTCATGGAAACCACGCGCCTTTCGGGGATTCTCGCCGGTGATTGATCCTGTCGGCTTGACCACGGTCGAGCAGGGGCGCTAGGGTCGCGAACTTGATCGAATAAGGCTTGGGGCGGGCTGCGCGCCGCGCGACCGGCTCCATGGTTCATCGGGACAACGTCCAGCAAGCGCCTGTGTGCGCGACGGTCTTGGGCGTGTCCGCTCAATCTGGCCGTTTGCGCCGAACAGACTAAGCAACAAGGTTTGCAGCGTTATGCCCATCCCGTTCCCGTTTTCCGCCGTTGTCGCCCAGGAGGAGATGAAACGCTCCTTATTGATCGCTGCCATCGATCCCTCGATCGGCGGTGTACTGGTATTCGGCGACCGCGGCACCGGCAAGTCCACCGCGATCCGTGGCCTGGCCGCCCTGCTGCCGAAGATGCGCGCCGTCGATTGCACCTATCAGTGCGACCCCGAGGCCAGCGATGACGTCCTGTGTGAGGACTGCCGCGCCAAGCGTGCCGCGGGGCGGACGCTGAAGAGCCGTCAGGTGCCGGTGCCGGTGGTCGACCTGCCGCTCGGTGCCACCGAGGACCGCGTGATCGGCGCCCTCGACCTCGAGCGCGCCCTGACCAAGGGCGAGAAGGCCTTCGAGCCGGGTCTGCTGGCGCGTGCCCATCGCGGCTTCCTCTACATCGACGAGGTCAACCTGCTCGAGGACCATCTGGTCGACTCGCTGCTCGACGTCGCCGCCTCGGGTCAGAACCTGGTCGAGCGCGAGGGCCTGAGTGTCCGTCACCCGGCGCGCTTCGTGCTGGTCGGCTCCGGTAACCCCGAGGAGGGCGAGCTGCGCCCGCAGCTGCAGGATCGCTTCGGTCTGTCCGTCGAGGTCAAGACCCCGCAGGACCTGCCCACCCGGATGAAGGTGGTGCGGCTGCGCGACGCCTTCGAGCGCGATCCCAACGCCTTCGTCGAGAAGTGGAAGCGTCAGGACGGCAAGGTGCGTCGCCAGATCCAGAAGGCGCGTGAGCTGCTGCCCAGCGTCGAGGTGCCGGATGCGACCCTCGAGCGCGCCGGCGAACTGTGCATGAAGCTCGGCACCGACGGGCTGCGCGGCGAGCTCACCCTGATCCGCGCCGCGCGTGGCCTGGCCGCGCTGCAGGGCGACACCGAGGTCGTCGACCGCCACCTCAAGGAGGTCGCCACCTCGGCGCTGCGTCACCGTCTGCGTCGCGATCCGCTCGACGAGTCCGGTTCCACCAGCCGGGTCGAGCGCGCCGTGGCGGAACTGTTCGAGGAATGAACATGACCGCCGCGAATCCCGCCGCCGATCAAGGCGTCGACGCGGGTCCGCCCCCGGCCGGGGCGGGCCTGTCCGCGTGGGATGATGCGGTGCTGGCTGCGGCCCTGATGAGCGTCGATCCGGTCGGGACCGGCGGCGTCGCGCTACGGGCCCTCGCCGGCCCGGTGCGTGAGCAGTGGCTGAGCCTGATGCGCGATCTGCAGCCGCCCGAGGCGCCGCATCGCCGCATCCCGCTGCACGTCTCCGACGGTCGCCTGCTCGGCGGCCTCGATCTGGCCGCGACCCTCAACGCCGGTCGCCCGATCGCCGAACGTGGCCTGCTGGTGGAGGCCGATGGTGGTCTGGTGGAGCTGGCGATGGCCGAGCGCATCTCGGCCCATACCGCCGCGCGCCTGACCATGGCCTTCGACTCGGGCGAGGTGGTGCTCGAACGCGACGGCCTGGCGATGCGCACCCCGTCGCGCTTCGCGGTGGTCGCGCTCGACGAGGGCGTGGGCGAGGACGAGGGGCTGCTCAATGCGCTGCTCGATCGTCTCGCCTTCCACGTCGATCTCACCCACATCCGCGTCCACGAGGCGATCGCCTGCGACTACGATCCCGAGGACGTGGTGCAGGCGCGCGCGCGTCTCGCCGGGCTGACCCTCGACGAGGAGCAGCTCGAGGCGCTGTGCGGTACCGCGCTGGCGCTCGGTATCCCCTCGCTGCGTGCATCGCTGTTCGCCTGTCGGGTCGCCTGCGCCTCGGCGGCGCTCGAGGGTCGCGACCAGGTGGAGGCCGAGGACCTGGCCGTCGCCGCGCGTCTGGTGCTGGCGCCGCGTGCCACCCAGCTGCCGCCGAGCGAGGAGCAGCCGCCCGAGGAGCCGCCGCCACCGCCGGAAGAGCCCGAGGAGCAGGAGCAGAACCAGTCCGAGGAGCAGCAGCAAGAGCCGCAGGAACTCGAGGACACCGTGCTCGATGCGGCCAAGGCGGCGATCCCCGCCGATCTGCTCTCGCAGCTCCAGCTCGGCACCCTGCGTCGCTCGCGTTCGCGCGCCACCGGCAAGGCCGGTGCGATACAGAACGCGCCGACCCGCGGTCGTCCGGCCGGGGTGCTGCGCGGCGAGCTGCGTTCCGGGCTCAAGCTCAACGTCGTCGAGACCCTGCGCGCCGCGGCGCCCTGGCAGCGGTTGCGGCGCGAGGAGCGGGCGCGACGCGGCATCGAGTCCTCGCGCATCGAGGTGCGTCAGGACGACTTCCGCATCACTCGCTTCAAGCACCGCTCCGAGACCACGACCATCTTCATGGTCGACGCCTCGGGCTCCTCGGCGCTGCACCGTCTCGCCGAGGCCAAGGGTGCCGTCGAGATGTTGCTGGCCGACTGCTATGTGCGCCGTGACCAGGTGGCCCTGATCGCCTTCCGCGGCAAGGGCGCCGAGGTGTTGCTGCCGCCGACCCGCTCGCTGGTGCGTGCCAAGCGCACCCTCGCCGGGCTGCCCGGTGGCGGCGGTACGCCGCTGGCCTCGGGGATCGATCTGGGGATGATGATGGCCGACTCGATCCAGCGTCGTGGCGGTACCCCGATCCTGATCCTGATGACCGACGGTCGCGCCAACGTGGCGCGCGACGGCGCCGGTGGTCGGGCGCGCGCCTTCGACGAGGCCAAGGCCGCGGCGCGGGCGGTGCGGGCGCAGGAGATGAGCGCCATGGTGATCGACACCTCGCCACGTCCGCAGCAGCAGGGGCGCGAGCTCGCCGCCGAGATGGGTGCGCGTTACCTGCCGCTGCCGCATGCCGATGCCGGTGCGTTGAACCAGGCGGTTCGCGTGGCGACCGGCTGAGGCCCCGCGCTCGCGCCCGACCACCCCAGAGATGGTCGGGCGCGAGCGTTCATCGGGTTTGCCGAACGTCTTGCCGAAGGAGGTGAAAGGGATGCGATTCACCCTGACCAGACGGCTCGACTGGACGCGCGACGGCGACAGTTGGCCGAATCGAGGCGCCAGTCGCTTCGTCACCGCCGGCGGGATCCGCTGGCACGTCCAGCTGATGGGGCAGGGGCCGGTGTTGCTGCTGCTCCACGGCACCGGCGCCTCGACCCACTCCTGGCGCGATCTCGCGCCGCTGCTGGCCGAGCGCTTCACCATCATCGCCCCCGACCTGCCCGGTCATGGCTTCACCGAGGCCTTGCCCTACGCGCAGATGTCGCTGCCGGGGATGAGTGCCGCGCTCGGCGCGCTGCTCGAACGTATCGGACACCGCCCCGTCGCAGTCATCGGGCACTCGGCCGGGGCGGCGATCATGGTGCGTGCCGTGCTCGAGGCGCGGTTCGTACCGCATGCCCTGGTCGCGCTCAACGGCGCGTTGCTGCCCTGGCGCGGGGTGCCCGGGCGGGTGTTCTCGCCGACCGCGCAGCTGTTCGCCTCGGTGCCGGTGGTCTCGCGCTTTCTCTCCTGGCATGCGCTCGACCGCAAGGCCATCGAGGGACTGGTGGCCAATACCGGTTCGCGGCTCGACGAGGCCGGGATCGAGTTCTACCGACGGCTGGTCGCCGATCCCGATCATATCCGCGCCACCCTGACGATGATGGCCAACTGGGACCTGGAGCCGCTCGCCCGGGCACTCCCCGAACTCGCGCCGCCGCTGTTTCTGGTCGTCGGCGAGAACGACGGCACGGTCTCGCCGCGCGAGGCCGAGCGGGTGCGCGAGCGGCTGCCGAGCACCGAGATCCATCGTCTGTCCGGGCTCGGGCACCTGGCTCACGAGGAGCGTCCGCAGGATGTCGCGGTGCTGATCGGCGAGCTGCTCGGGCGGGCTGGTCTGCTGCCCGATCCGAGCTGATTCCGATCAAGTTTCAAAAGGCGCCGCCGGGGTGGACGGGGCGGTCATGCTGCTATAATGTCAAGCCATCTTGACACTAGATTGGGTATTAGAGACTTGACACTTGCGGCTCCACAGGTTTCCAAGGGCGTGACGGGCGCCAAGCCCCACGCGATCGTGATCGGCACCGGGTTCGGTGGTCTGGCCGCGGCGATTCGCCTTGGCGCGCGCGGTTATCGGGTCACCATGCTCGAACGGCTCGACGCGCCGGGCGGGCGTGCCTACATGCACCATCGCGACGGTTTCTCTTTCGACGCTGGCCCGACCATCGTCACCGCTCCCTTCCTGCTCGAGGAGTTGTGGTCGCTGTGCGGGCGCAAGTTCTCCGACGACATCGATCTGCGCTTGATGGATCCCTTCTACCGGATCCGTTTCGACGACGGCAAGGTGTTCGATTACAGCGGCGATCCCGAGGCGGTGAAGGCGCAGATCGCGCAGTACTCGCCGGACGACGTCGAGGGCTACGATCGCTTCATGAAGTACAGCGAGGGGGTGTTCAAGGTCGGCTTCGAGGACCTCGCACACATCCCCTTCACCTCCTGGACCGATATGGCCAAGATCGTGCCGGACATGGTGCTCAAGCAGAGCTACCGCACCGTCTACGGCATGGTCTCGAAGTACATCAAGGACCCCTATATCCGCCAGGTGCTCTCCTTCCACCCGCTGCTGGTCGGTGGCAACCCCTTCAAGGTCACCTCGATCTACACCCTGATCTCCTTCCTCGAGCGCAAGTGGGGCGTGCACTCGGTGATGGGCGGCACCGGTGCCCTGGTGCGCGGCATGGTCGACCTGATCGAGGGGCAGGGCAGCGAGATCTGCTACAAGGCCGAGGTCGAGCAGATCATGGTCGACTCGCGTCGGCGCGCCACCGGCGTGCGGCTGACCTCGGGCGAGGAGATCGCCGCCGACATCGTGGTCTCCAACGCCGACGCGGCCAACACCTATCGTCGGCTGCTGCCGGCGACGGTGCGTCGTCACTGGACCGATCGCAAGGTCGAGCGTTCCAGGTTCTCCGCCGGGCTGTTCGTCTGGTACTTCGGCACCAAGCGCCAGTACCCCGACGTCAAGCACCACACCATCCTGCTCGGCCCGCGCTATCGCGAGCTGATCGAGGACATCTTCCAGCACAAGCGCCTGGCCGAGGACTTCAGCCTCTACCTCTATCGCCCGACGGCGACCGATCCGAGTCTCGCCCCCGAGGGGTGCGACACCTTCTATGCCCTGTCCCCGGTTCCGCACCTCGAGAGCGGCACCGACTGGGCCACGGTGGCCGAGGAGTATCGGGCCAAGATCGCCCGTTATCTCAGCGACACCGTGCTGCCCGGCCTGGAGGACCAGATCGCGACCTCGCTGGTCACCACGCCGCAGGACTTCCAGGACAGGCTCAACTCCTATCTCGGGGCCGGGTTCAGTTTCGAGCCGACCCTCACCCAGAGTGCGTGGTTCCGCCCGCACAATGTCAGTGAGGACGTCAAAGGTCTCTATCTGGTCGGTGCGGGGACGCATCCGGGTGCAGGGATTCCCGGCGTCATCTCCTCGGCCCGTGTCCTCGATACGGTGGTGCCCGATGTTTCAGCCTTCGCTTAATGCCCTGAATCCGTCGCCGGGTCACGCCTCGGCGGACGATCTCGCTGCCTGCCGGGAGCTGCTGCGCTGTGGGTCGCGTTCCTTCTACGCGGCCTCCTTCCTGTTGCCGCAGCGCATCCGCGAGCCGGCGATCGCGCTCTATGCCTTCTGCCGGATCGCCGACGACGCGATCGACTTCGTGCCCGATGCCGCCGGCAAGGCGCGCGCCCTCACCGGGCTGCGTGCGCGGCTCGACCGCATCTACGACGGCAACCCGATCGACGATCCCGCCGATCGCGCGCTGGCCGACGTGGTGGTCCAGTACGCCATGCCCAAGGTGCTGCTCGAGGCCCTGCTCGAGGGCTTCGAGTGGGATGCCGAGGAGCGTCGCTTCGAGGACATCTCCGGGGTCTATGCCTACTCGGCCCGGGTCGCCTCGACCGTCGGCGCGATGATGGCGACCCTGATGGGTGCACGCGAGGCCGATCAGGTGGCCCGTGCCTGTGACCTCGGCGTCGCCATGCAGCTGACCAACATCTGTCGCGACGTCGGCGAGGATGCCCGCGCCGGTCGGCTCTATCTGCCCAAGCAGTGGATGCGCGAGGCCGGTATCGACCCCGATGCCTGGCTCGCCGACCCGGTGTTCAACGACGCCCTGGCCTCGGTGATCCGACGCATGCTGGATACCGCCGACGCGCTCTACCGGCGCGCCGACGTCGGCATCGCCGGGTTGCCGGTAGGGTGTCGCGCCGGGATCAACGCCGCGCGCTATCTCTATGCCGAGATCGGGCGTCAGCTCGAGCGCCAGGGGCTCGACTCGATCACGAGTCGCGCGGTGGTGCCGGCACCGCGCAAGATGCAGCTGCTCGCCCCGATCCTTGGCAGTACCATGCTGACCGCGCGCTATGTCGCGGCGCCTGCGCTGGAGGAGACCCGCTTCCTGGTCGATGCCGTGGTCGAGGCCACCCCGGTGCACATGCGTGCGCAGAACACGGGCGTCGGCGGCAAGGTGGTACGGGTGCTCGAGTTGTTCGAGGAGCTCGAGGCGCGTGAGCGCGCCGCCAGCGAGGCCGCGCGTGCCCGCGCCGGTCAGTTGGCGATGTCCTCGGCGCGCGGCTGATCGGCTGATCGGCTGTCGCAGCCCGTCGAGACAACAACGCCGCGCCGGATCGGATCCGGCGCGGCGTTGTTGTGTGACACCTTATTAAATAGTACGCCGAGGATGCGTGGGTTCAGTCCCAGGTCTTGCGCGGCATGCGGAAGGGCAGCAGCATCTGTACCCAGTTGGCGGCGAAGCGGTCGAGATCGAGGCTCTCGTGCACCGACTCGACGCGCTCGCCGCAGAGTCGGGTCTCGACCACCGAGCGGACGTAGAAGGGGGTGTCCTCCAGCGTCTGCACCACCCGCGCCTGATCGCCGGCCTCACACTGGGTGCCGCGTCCGACCCGCCAGACGCTGGCCGTCGGCAGCGCCGCCCGTGGCGGCGGCGCCACCTGCTCGACCTCGCCGTTGCGCGCGAAGCGCAGCGCCAGCTGGCTGTTGCGACCATCGCGCTCGGTGGCATCGTAGAGGGTGGCGGCACCGTCGCTGAGCGCCGCACGCGACCAGTCCCAGCGCTGGAATCCGGCCTCCAGCGGCTCCTCGCCGCGGTTGGAGTCGAGATAACCGGCGCCGCTCCAGCGCAGGCCGGGATTCTGGAAGTCGAGTTCGACCCGCGCGACCGGGGCGATCGGCCACCAGCGATGACGAGCCTTGCCGTCGAGCACGAAGTCCTGCGGGTTGATGGCGCTGGGATGGACGCGGATGCGTCCGCGCAGTCGCGAGGGCAGGGGGACGGTGAGTTCGTCGACGTCGATGGTCAGCGCCTCGCCGTCCCAGTGCAGGCCGCTCGGGCCGATGCGCAGGGTATCGGCGCTCTGGTGCAGTGCGCCGCGACCACGCTCGGTCATCGCCCAGCGTTTCTTGCCGTCACGCCCGTAGAGCACCACGTTGAGCGCGCAGTGATCGAAGGGGTCGAGGTCGGGTGCGGCGCGACGTCGGCGCCAGGCGTAGTAGGGCGAGAAGACGTTGCCGAGCATGGCGATGACGGTCAGCCCGTGCTGGCCGTCGTCGCTCAGCGCGTCGACATACCACCACAGATAGCCGCCGGGGGTGATGCTCAGGTCGAAGCGAGGTCCGCGAGCAGGCTCGTCGCCGCCAGCTCCCCCGAGATCGCCGCCATCGGCACGCCCGCGCCCGGGTGTGTGCTCCCGCCCGCCAGATACAGCCGCGGGATCCGGGTCCGCGAGGCCGGTCGATTGAACGATGCCCGCCAGCCGTGGATCGCCGGGCCGTAGAGCGCTCCCCCGGTCGCCGGGAACAACCCCTCGAAGTCCCTCGGCGTGACGACCTGGCAGCGCTCCGGGTGTCGCGCCACCCTCAGGCCACATCGTTCCAACAGGGAGAATACCCGCCGTTCGCATTGCTCGATCTCCGAAGCGTCGAATGGCTGCATGTCGCCCCGTGCAGGGGCGTTGAGCAGCAACAACAGGCGCTCTGGACCCGACGGGATGTTGCCCTCGCCGCGGTCCTGGGCGCAGATATAGACGGTCCCCTCGCGCGGGACCCGTCGATGACGAAAGATATCGTCGAATTCGGCCTGGTAGTCACGGCCGAAGAAGACGTTGTGGCGCTCGAGGGCAAAGCCCTCGGTGTGTGCCACCAGCCCCCAGGTGATCGCCGAGAGCGAGCGACGGGAGGCCGGCAGGCGGGGCAGGGCGGCGATCGCCTCGGCGCCGAGGCGTCCGCTGGAGAGCGCCGCCGGATCGGCGTTGCAGACCACCGCGTCGGCACTCACCCGCTCGCCGTCCTCGAGGACCACGCCGCTGGCTCGCCCCCGGGTCACCTCGATCTCCGAGACCCCGCGGCCATAGTGGAGTTCCACCCCCAGCCCCTCGGCAAGCGCGGCGAGCGCGCGTGCGACGCGATGCATGCCGTCGCGCACCAGCCACACGCCCTGCTGCTCGACATGGGCGATCAGCATCAGCGTCGCCGGCGCGGCGAAGGGTGACGAGCCGCAGTAGGTGGAGTAGCGTCCGAACAGCTGGCGCAGCCTGGGATCGGCGAAGTGCTCGCCGAGCGCCTGCCATAGAGTGTCGTAGGGACGCATGCCGCGCAAGCCGGCCATGCCGCTGACCCCGCAGCGACTCATCAGTCCTATCAGGCTGGGACGGGAGGCGTGGATGAAGCTCTGCTCCAGGGTTTCGTAGGCGGCGCGCGCGCGCTTGCAGAAGGCGCGGTAGTGCTCGGCCTCGGCGGCGCCGGCGAAGTCGCCGATGGCCGCGACCGAGCGCTCGTGGTCGGCGTAGAGGTCGAGACGCTCGTCGGCGCTCCAGGCGTGGCGTGCTATGATCTCGGCCGGTTGCAGTCTGAGATGATCGTCGAGTCGCGCGCCGGCGGTGGCGAAGAGTTCGTCGAACACCCAGCGCATGGTGAAGACGGTGGGCCCGGCGTCGATCGCCTGACCGTCGACCTGCAGCTGCCGCATCTTGCCGCCGGGGCCGGCGGCGCGCTCGAACACCCTGACCTGCAGTCCGCGAGCGGCGAGACGGATGGCCGTTGCCAGGCCGCCGATCCCTGCTCCGATGACGACCACCGATTGCGTTGACATCGGACAGCGACCTCCTGTGATTCACGTTGACGCCTCGTGCGTTGATGTCTATTGTACATGACACAAATTAGTGTCAACTAATCCTTACACTTTTTCAGACGAACACCAGTTGCCGGGGAAGCAGAGATGGATGCCACCGCAGCGAGAATCGAGCGGGCCTTGACCGAGGCCATTGAACATGTGGTCGTCTCCGGCTGTCCCCCGCGGCTGGCCGAGGCGGTGCGTCACGCGGTCTTCCCGGGCGGTGCGCGGGTGCGCCCGCGGCTGTGCATCGCGGTGGCCGCCGCCTGTGGCAGCAAGGACGTGGTCTCGGCCGATGCCGCGGCGAGCGCCATCGAGTTGCTGCACTGCGCCTCGCTGGTGCACGACGATCTGCCCTGCTTCGACGACTCGCCGCTGCGTCGTGGGGTGCCCTCGGTGCACCGCGCCTACGGCGAGCCGCTGGCGGTACTCGCCGGCGATGCGCTGATCATCCTCGCCTTCGAGCACCTCGCCCGTCAGCTCAGCGACAAGCCCGCACTGCTCGCCCCGCTGTTGCTCACCGTCGGGCGCTCGGCGGGGATGCCGCACGGCATCACCGCCGGTCAGGCCTGGGAGTGCGAGCCCAAGGTCTCGGTCGAGCACTATCACCGCGCCAAGACCGGCGCGCTGTTCGCCGCGGCGACCGCCGCCGGTGCCCAGGTCGCCGGCGCCGACGCCGATGCCTGGCGGGTGGTCGGTGACAAGATCGGCGAGGCCTACCAGGTCGCCGATGATCTGCGTGATGTTGCCGCCAGCGCCCAGGAGGTCGGCAAGCCGGTCGGACGCGATGCCCTGCTCAACCGTCCCAGCGCCGCCGGCGAACTCGGTGTCGAGGGGGCCGTGGCCCGGCTCAAGGGGCTGGTGCAGGAGGCTGTCGACGCCATCCCCGAGTGCCCCGGGCGCGAGCGCTTTGCCGAGGTGCTGGTGCACGAGGCGCGCCACATCATGCCCAAGAGCCTCGCCCAGCAGGCTGCCTGATGGCGTCTGTCGCGCGCGCCCGTGCGGCGCGCGCCGGGCGCGCACCGGAGGGACCCCGTGCCGATTCGTGACGACTGGCTGAAGCTACGCAATCGTCTCCTCTCCAGCCCGCGCTTTCAGCGCTGGGCCGCCCGCTTCCCGCTGACCCGCCCGCTCGCCCGGCGTCACGCCCGTGAGCTGTTCGACATCGTTGCCGGTTTCGTCTACTCCCAGGTGCTCTATGCCTGTGTGCGCGCGCGCCTGTTCGAGCTGCTCGACGAGCGTGGTCCGAGCGACAGCGCCGCGCTTGCCCCGGCGCTGGGGCTGCCGGAGGAGGGTGCGCGCCGTCTGCTGCTCGCCGCGGCCAGCCTGCGTCTGGTCGAGCAGCGCGGGGCGGACCGCTTCGCTCTCGGCGAGCGTGGTGCCGTGGTGCTCGGCAACCGCGGCATCGCCGCGATGGTCGAGCACCACGCGATGCTCTATGCCGATCTCGAGGACCCGCTGGCGTTGTTGCGCGGCGAGCGTCCGCAGCGCGCGCTCGCCGACTATTGGGCCTATGCCGAGTCGAGTGCGCCGGCGCGCAGCGATGCCGCGGCGGTGGACGGCTACTCGGCGCTGATGGCCGACTCCCAGGCGATGATCGCCGAGGAGGTGCTTGATGCCTATTCCTTCCGCGATCACCACTGTCTGCTCGACATCGCCGGCGGCGATGGCACCTTCCTGGTCGAGGTGGCCAAGCGCTGGCCGCACCTGCAGGTGATCCTGTTCGATCTGCCGGCGGTGGCCGAGCGCGCCCAGGCGCGCTTCGTCCGCGAGGGCCTCGCCGAGCGCGCCCGTGCCGTCGGCGGTGACGTGTTGCGCGATCCGCTGCCCGAGGGGGCGGACGTGGTCTCGCTGGTGCGGGTGGTGCACGATCACGACGACGAGCGTGCCGCCGGTTTCGTCGCCGCGGCGCATCGCGCACTCGCCCCCGGCGGTACGCTGCTGGTGGCCGAGCCGATGTCCGGCACCCGTGGTGCCGAGCCGGTGGGGGACGCTTATTTCGGTCTCTACCTGCTGGCAATGGGCAGCGGTCGCCCACGCACCGCCGCCGAGCTGGAGGCGATGCTCGCCGCCGCCGGGTTCGAGCAGACGCGCGAGCTGCCAACCAACCGCCCGATCCTCACCCGTGCGCTGCTCGCACGCCGGGCGTCCGACTGAGCGCGTTCCACCACGTCCCGTGGCGATCGCTTTTGCCGATGCAGATCAATATCCCTGGGCTCTCGCGGTGGACGGGTCGGTCACATCCGTTAAACTGCGAGGCTCGTCCGTAACAACTCGAATGCGTGCCGCACCGTGAACCTCGAAACCCTCGCCGTTGTCCTCGAACAGCCCGAACGTCTTTCGCTTCAACGATTGCAGCTCACCCCGCCCGAGGCGGGCGATGCGGTGGTCGAGATCGACTGGAGCGGGATCAGTACCGGCACCGAACGTCTGCTGTGGTCCGGGCGCATGCCCCCCTTCCCCGGCATGGGCTATCCGCTGGTGCCCGGCTATGAGTCGGTCGGTCGCGTGGTCGAGGCCGGTCCAGAGTCGGGGGTCAAGGCCGGCGACTTCGTCTTCGTCCCCGGTGCCCGCTGCTATGGCGAGGTCAACGGCCTGTTCGGCGGTGCCTCGGCGCGGGTGGTGGTGCCCGGCGCGCGGCTGCTCGCGGTCGACGAGGCCCTCGGCGAGCGTGCGGTGCTGCTGGCGCTGGCGGCGACGGCCTATCACGCCATCGCCACCCCCGGCAAGGCGCCGCACGCCGAGCTGATCGTCGGTCACGGGGTGCTCGGTCGGCTGCTGGCGCGCATCGCCGCGCTCGCCGAGGAGGGCAGCCGTCCGGTGGTCTGGGAGGTCAATCCCGAGCGTGCCAGCGGCGCCGAGGGCTTCGACTACGAGGTGGTCGATCCGGCCAATGACGAGCGGCGCGACTATCGCAGCATCTGTGACGTCAGCGGCGATCCGCAGATCCTCGATCAGCTGATCGCGCGGCTCGCCCCGCAGGGCGAGATCGTGCTCGCCGGCTTCTACAGCCAGCCGCTGTCGTTCACCTTCCCGCCGGCGTTCATGCGCGAGGCGCGGTTGCGGGTGGCGGCGCAGTGGCATCCCGCCGACCTGGCCGCAGTCAAGGAACTGGTCGAGTCCGGCCGGTTGTCCCTGGACGGGCTCATTACGCATCGGGAGCCGGCCACCGAGGCCGATCGCGCCTATCGCACCGCCTTCGGCGACCCGATGTGCCTGAAGATGATTCTGGATTGGAGAGCGATTTCGTGAGCGTATCCGTCAACACACCCGCCTCGAGCAGTGCGGCACCCGCGGTCAAGGAGACGCAGATCATCGCCATCTACGGCAAGGGTGGCATCGGCAAGAGCTTCACGCTCGCCAACCTGTCGTACATGCTGGCGCAGCAGGGCAAGAAGGTCCTGCTGATCGGCTGCGACCCCAAGAGCGATACCGCCACGCTGTTGTTCGGCGGGCGCTCCTGCCCGACCATCCTCGGCACCTCCTCGGCGAAGAAGCGCGCTGGCGAGGAGGTCGTGATCAGTGACGTCTGCTTCAAGCGCGATGGCGTGTTCGCGATGGAGCTCGGCGGCCCCGAGGTCGGTCGCGGGTGCGGTGGTCGCGGCATCATCCACGGCTTCGAGCTGCTCGAGCGTCTCGGCTTCAACGACTGGGACTTCGATTATGTGTTGCTCGATTTCCTCGGCGACGTGGTCTGCGGCGGCTTCGGCCTGCCGATCGCCCGCGATCTCTGTCAGAAGGTGATCGTGGTCGGCTCCAACGACCTGCAGTCGCTCTACGTCGCCAACAACGTCTGCTCGGCGGTGGAGTACTTCGCCAGCCTCGGCGGCAACGTCGGCGTCGCCGGCATGGTGATCAACAAGGACGACGGTACCGGCGAGGCCCAGGCCTTTGCCCACGCCGCCGATATCCCGATCCTCGCCACCATCCCGGCGCACGAGGAGATCCGTCGCAAGAGCGCCAACTACGAGATCATCGGTCGCCCCGGCGAGCGTTGGGGGCCGCTGTTCGAGGAGCTGGCGACCAATGTCGCCGAGGCGCCGCCGCGTCGTCCCAAGCCGCTCGACCACGAGTCGCTGCTCGGCCTGTTCAAGGGCGATGAGGTCGGTCGCAACGTCGTGCTCGAGCCGGCGCAGCCGACCGACATGTGCAGTACCGCCGCGATCGAGCGGCCCTCGCTCGAGGTGGTCTACGACGATGTCTGAGCAGCACCAGGACGCGCCCCGCGGCTCGCAGGCCGTTGCCGCACCCGGGGAGGGGGGGTGTCAGCACCGTGACGTGCTGCGCCGTGCCGCCGAGGCCGCCGGCGACAGCGCGCTGATCGCGCGGCTCGACGCCAACGCGGTGGCGGCGCCGCACGATCAGCCGCAGACCATGTGTCCCTCGTTCGGCGCGCTGCGCGTCGGGCTGCGGATGCGTCGTACCGCGATGCTGATGGTCGGCTCCGGCTGTTGTGTCTATGGCCTGAGCTTCACCGCCCACTTCTACGGCGCGCGCCGCTCGATCGGTTATATCCCGTTCGATTCCGAGAGCCTGGTCTCCGGTCAGCTCTACGAGGACGTGCGCGAGGCCGTCGACACGCTCGCCGACCCCGAGCGCTACGACACCATCGTGGTGATCAATCTGTGCGTGCCGACCGCCTCCGGGGTGCCGCTGCGGCTGCTGCCCAAGGAGCTCAACGGGGTGCGCGTGCTCGGTATCGACATCCCCGGTTTCGGTGTGCCGACCCATGCCGAGGCCAAGGACGTGCTCGCCGGGGCGATGCTCAACTACGCCCGTCGCGAGGCCGAGCAGGGCCCGGTGCAGGCCCCGCGCGGTGGGCGCAGCGAGCGCCCCACGGTGACCCTGCTCGGTGAGATGTTCCCGGCCGACCCGGTCGGTATCGGCATGTTGCTCGAACCGCTGGGGCTGGCCGCCGGTCCGGTGATCCCGACCCGCGAGTGGCGCGAGCTCTATGCCGCGCTCGACTGCGCCGCCGCCGCGGCGATCCATCCCCACTATGCCGCCAGCGCGCGCGAGTTCGCCGCCGCCGGGCGTCCGGTGGTGGGCTCGGCCCCGGTCGGGGTCGAGGGCACCGCCGCCTGGCTCGATGCCATCGGCGCGGCCTGCGGGATTGCGCGCGATACCGTGGACGTGGCCAAGAACCGCTTCCTGCCGGCGATCAAGGGCGCGCTCGCCGGCGCGCCGATCAAGGGGCGGGTGCTGGTCTCGGGCTACGAGGGCTCGGAGCTGCTGGTCGCGCGCCTGTTGATCGAGTCCGGTGCCGAGGTGCCCTATGTCGGCACCGCCTGTCCGCGCACCCCCTGGTCGGAACCGGATCTTGCCTGGCTCGAGGAGCGCGGCGTGCCGGTGCAGTTCCGCGCCTCGCTGGAGCAGGACCTCGCCGCGGTGAAGGCGCTCGAGCCGGACCTGGCCATCGGCACCACGCCGGTGGTGCAGGCGGCCAAGGAGATGACCATCCCCGCGCTCTATTTCACCAATCTGATCTCGGCGCGCCCGCTGATGGGGCCCGCCGGGGCCGGCTCGCTGGCGCAGGTGATCAACGCCGCGCTGGGCAATCGTGCCCGCTTCGACACCATGAAGGCGTTCTTCGCCGGGGTCGGGGAAGGGGCGACGAGCGGGGTCTGGCCCGTCGCGCCCGGCACACGCCGCGCCAAGCCGACCCGAGCCGCGCACTGAGGACGCCTTACCGATGCTGATCAACGACCTCGACCGCGCTGGCGGTTACTGGGGCTCTGTCTACGTCTTCACCGCCGTCAAGGGCCTGCAGGTGATCATCGACGGCCCGGTGGGCTGCGAGAACCTGCCGGTGACGGCGGTGCTGCACTACACCGATGGTCTGCCGCCGCACGAGTTGCCGGTGGCGGTGACCGGGCTGGGTGAGGAGGAGCTGGGACAGGAGGGCACCGAGCAGGCGATGCGCCGGGCCTTCGAGAGCCTCGATCCGAAGCTGCCGACGGTGGTGGTGACCGGCTCGATCGCCGAGATGATCGGCGGCGGCGTGACCCCCGAAGGCACCAACATCCAGCGCTTCCTGCCGCGCACCATCGACGAGGACCAGTGGCAGAGCGCCAACCGCGCGATGTACTGGCTGTGGACCCAGTACGGGCCGAAGAAGGGCAAGGCGGTCAAGCGCCGCGAGCGCGGCCCCGACGAGCGCCCGAAGGTGAACATCATCGGTCCGATGTATGGCACCTTCAACATGCCTTCGGATCTGGCCGAGATCCAGCGCTTGATCGAGGGCATCGGCGCCGAGGTCAACCTGACCTTCCCGCTCGGCTGCGAGCTCTCGGAGATCCCCAGGCTTGCCGACGCCGACGTCAACGTGTGCATGTACCGCGAGAGCGGTCGGGCGCTGTGCGAGGCGCTCGAGCGGCCCTATCTGCAGGCGCCGATCGGGTTGCACAGCACCACCAAGTTCCTGCGCACCCTCGGCGAGCTGCTCGGGCTCGACCCCGAGCCCTTCATCGAGCGCGAGAAGCACACCACGATCAAGCCGATCTGGGACCTGTGGCGCTCGGTCACCCAGGACTTCTTCACCACCGCGAGCTTCGGTGTCGCGGCCAGCGAGACCTATAGTCGCGGGCTGCGCCACTTCCTCGAGGACGAGCTGGGATTGCCCTGCAACTTCGCCTTCTCGCGGTGCGCCGGGGTGAAGATCGACAACGACGCGATCCGCACCGCGGTGCAGGAGAAGACGCCGCTGATCGTCTTCGGCAGCTACAACGAGCGGATGTATCTCGCCGAGATCGGCGCTCGCGCGACCTATATCCCGGCCTCCTTCCCGGGCACGGTGATCCGGCGTCATACCGGCACCCCCTTCATGGGCTACGCCGGGGCGACCTATCTGGTCCAGGAGGTGTGCAACGCGCTGTTCGACGCCTTGTTCAACATCCTGCCGTTGGGCAGCGATCTCGATCGCGTCGATCCTACTCCGGCGCGAATGCATCGCGAGCTGCCCTGGGCGGAAGAGGCGCGGGCGCTGTTCGACCGGATCGTCGAGGCGCAGCCGGTGCTGGTGCGGATCTCGGCGGCCAAGCGGTTGCGCGACGCTGCCGAGCGCGCTGCCCGGACCGCGGGTCTAGAGCAGGTCGGTGTCGCCCAGGTGGAGCAGTCGCGCGGCGCCGTCTCCGGCGCCTGAGGCCGCTGCTGAGGGTGTCGTCCGGGCGGCCTGAGGCGGCCCGGACGGTGCCTGTCGGCACTCTCTCATCACCCTTCCGTGCCCGCCTTCCCGGTGGGCGCTGTCGTGCCAGCGGCCTTCCTCACACCGCTTTGCGCGTCGCTATCCGGCAGCCTTCAGGCCCCATTGGGAAGGAATCCTGATCCGGGGCAGGGCTGGGTCAAAATCCGGTGTAAATGTAGATTGACATCTCTGCCAGTCAAGCTAGACTGACACCCAAAATCCAGCCAGCCCGTAGGGCCATCGTGTTTCGAGCCCGCGCTGTCGTGAGTCCTCTGTGAACCACGCGAATGACGCTAGCCTCGATCAGCACTCCTGAGTTTGAGAGTGAGCGAGGCCGAGGGTGCGAGCGCACCAGGGGTGGCGGATCGAATTGACGATCTCCCCCGTCGCGGGGCGATCGGCACGATGGGATTTCGCCCGACAGGCATCGGGTGTCTTCTCAGCCGTGGCAGACACTCTCACGGCACCCCTCGCCGCACGGGGCAAGTGCGGCGTAACTGAGGTTTAGCTCCAAATTCGGAGGATTTATCCAATGGCTGACAACACCAGCGTGACCGGTCTGACCGAGCAGGAAGCACAGGAGTTCCACGGCATCTTCGTGCAGAGCATGACTGCCTTCTTCGGCATCGTGGTCGTCGCGCACATCCTCGCTTGGCTGTGGCGCCCCTGGCTGTAATCCGAGCGTAGGTGCACAGGCGCCCATCGGGGCCGCCTGGGCAGCAAGTGCTGCACGACCTTTACGATTTCTTTAGGAGAATTAGTTATGTTCCCGACCGAAGCCCTGTGGAAGATCTGGATGCTCATCGATCCGCGTCGCATCCTCATCGCCCTCTTCGCCTTCCTGATCGTGCTGGGTCTCGCCATCCACATGATTCTGCTGAGCACCGCCGAGTTCAACTGGCTCGAAGACGGTGTTCCGGCCTCGTCGGTCCAGCAGGTGACGCCGGTTGTGCCGCAGCACCAATAACGTCCCTGATGGGGGCGGCAGGCGAGGCTCGGCCAAGCTGGTCGGCCCCTCCTACCGCCGACAGTGCTAAGAGGAGGCAGCCGCCTCGGGTGCCTCCCCAGCAGAGGATTTTACGATGGCCATGCTCAGTTTTGAGAGAAAATACCGCGTCCGTGGCGGGACGCTGATAGGGGGAGACCTATTCGACTTCTGGGTGGGGCCGTTCTATGTCGGCTTCTTCGGGGTGACGGGCTTCTTCTTCGCATTGTTGGGCGTGCTCCTGATCGTTTGGGGTGCGACCATCGGTCCTAACGCCGAACTCCAGACCTACAACATTTGGCAGATCAGCATCGCGCCGCCGGACCTGAGCTACGGTCTGGGAATGGCGCCGCTGACCGAGGGCGGGTTGTGGCAAATCATCACAATCTGTGCCACCGGTGCCTTTGTGTCGTGGGCTCTCCGAGAGGTCGAAATCTGCCGTAAGCTCGGCATCGGCTTCCACATCCCCTTTGCATTTGCGTTCGCGATCGGCGCCTATCTGACGCTCGTGGTCGTTCGCCCGGTGCTGATGGGCGCTTGGGGTCACGGTTTCCCCTACGGGATCCTGAGCCACCTCGACTGGGTTTCGAATGTGGGGTATCAGTTCCTGCATTTCCACTACAACCCGGCTCACATGCTCGGCATCACCTTCTTCTTCACCACCTGCTTGGCGCTGTCGATGCACGGCTCGCTGATCCTGTCGGTGACCAATCCGCAGAAGGGTGAGCCGGTCAAGACCGGCGAGCATGAGAACACCTTCTTCCGTGACCTCGTGGGCTACTCCATTGGCGCACTCGGCATCCACCGTCTGGGCTTGTTCCTGGCGCTGAGCGCCGTCTTCTGGAGCGCGGTGTGTATCGTTATCAGTGGACCCTTCTGGACCCGCGGTTGGCCTGAATGGTGGAACTGGTGGCTTGAGCTTCCGCTCTGGTAGGATCTAGGAGACTACAATGCCTGAATATCAGAACATTTTTACGAGCGTGCAAGTGCGCTGCCCGGCCTATCCGGGTGTGCCGCTGCCGAAAGGCAAGCTGCCACGTCTCGGAAAGCCCATTTTCTCCTACTGGCTCGGGAAGATCGGTGACGCTCAGTTCGGTCCCATCTACCTCGGCTTCACCGGTACCCTCTCGCTGATCTTCGGTTTCGTCGCGATTCTGATCATCGGCCTGAACATGATGGCGACGGTCGATTGGAATCCGATCGAGTTCGTCAGGAACTTCTTCTGGCTCGCGCTCGAGCCGCCGGCACCGCAGTACGGACTGAGCATTCCGCCGCTCACCGAGGGTGGTTGGTGGCTGATGGCCGGCTTCTTCCTGACGGCCTCGATCCTGCTGTGGTGGGTGCGCACCTACAAGCGCGCGGCCGACCTCGGCATGAGCCAGTATCTGTCCTGGGCGTTCGCCGCAGCCATCTTCTTCTATCTGAGCCTGGGCTTCATCCGCCCGATCATGATGGGGAGCTGGGCCGAGGCGGTGCCGTTCGGCATCTTCCCGCACCTCGACTGGACGGCTGCCTTCTCGATTCGCTACGGCAATCTTTACTACAACCCGTTCCACATGCTCTCGATCGCCTTCCTCTATGGTTCGGCGCTGCTCTTCGCCATGCATGGTGCAACCATCCTGGCCGTGAGCCGCTTCGGTGGCGACCGTGAGATCGATCAGGTGGTGGATCGTGGTACTGCTGCAGAGCGTGCGGCGCTGTTCTGGCGCTGGACCATGGGCTTCAACGCGACCATGGAGTCGATCCACCGCTGGGCCTGGTGGTGCGCGGTCCTGACCGTGATCACGGCTGGCATCGGCATCCTGCTGACCGGCACCGTTGTCGACAACTGGTACCTCTGGGCGGTCAAGCACGGCGTTGCGCCGAGCTATCCGATCGAAACCACCGTGCAAGACCCATTGATGCTGCAGGGGGTGTCGCAATGAATATTGGCAAGCATGCATCCATCCCAGCGGTAGCACTCGTTGCTTCGGTGGTGCTCCTCGGGTGTGAGCGTCCGCCACCAGAAGTCGAGCAGGGCGGCTACCGCGGTCTGGCGATGGAGCACGTCAAGAACCCCCGTCTGCTCGAGGCCAGCTTCCGGGAGAACGTGCCGCCGGAGGTGATCCCGGCCGCGGCACCCGGTGGTCCGATGGCGACCGACATCTACCAGAATGTCCAGGTCCTCGACGACCTCACCATGGCCGAGTTCACTCGCACCATGGTCGCCGTGACCATGTGGGTCTCGCCCGAGGAAGGCTGTAACTACTGCCACGTCCCCGGTGACTTCGCCTCCGACGACATCTACACCAAGGTGGTGTCGCGGCGGATGTTCGAGATGACCCGTCAGGCCAACGGCGCGTGGAAGGATCACGTGGCCGACACCGGTGTGACCTGCTACACCTGTCACCGCGGCAACCCGGTGCCGGAGTATGTCTGGACCACCGATCCGGGTCCGGACCACCCGTCCGGTGTGGTGCCGACCGGGCAGAACGCCGCTGGCATGGTGACCGCGGCCTACTCGTCGCTGCCGTTCGATCCGATGACCCCGTTCCTCGACAACGACAACGAGATCCGCGTCATCGGCAACACCGCGCTGCCCTCGGGTAACACCAACTCGATCAAGCAGGCCGAGTGGACCTATGGTCTGATGATGCACATCTCGGAAGCGCTGGGCGTGAACTGCACCTACTGTCACAACAGCCGGTCGTTCTTCGCCTGGGATCAGAGTACGCCCAAGCGGACCACCGCCTGGTACGCGATCCGCCATGTGCGTGAGATGAACCAGGACTACCTGTGGCCGCTCAACGAGGTGCTGCCCGAGTCGCGCAAGGGGCCCTATGGCGACCCCTTCCGCGTCAGCTGCAAGACCTGCCACCAGGGCGCCTACAAGCCGCTCTATGGTGCGAAGATGCTGAAGGACTATCCGGGCCTCATGGGTCGTCAGACCGAGGCAGCGGAGGCCGAGCAGGAGGCTGCTCCGGCCGAGGCGGATACTCAGCAGCTGTAACGGGCGAACTCGGACTTCGCTCGTGATCTGGGCAAGGACGCCCTAGACGGCGCCGGAGGCATCCGCCCCGGCGGCGCCCAAGCCGAGGGGACCGTGCCACGGCACGCCCCCCCCGGGGACGCAACACCGGCGAAGTCGATCGCCTAAGGTGACGATCGAGAGGAAGGCATTCAATGGCTCAGGAAAACCGCTCGATGTCTGGACTGACCGAAGACGAAGCCAGGGAATTTCACGGCATCTTCGTGTCCAGTTTCGTCGCGTTCACGGGGATCGTTGTCGTTGCACACATCCTCGTGTGGTTGTGGCGTCCCTGGCTGTAACGGCCAAGGGTCTTTTGGTCGATGACCGCTCGGGTGGCCGTCAGCTCGGTAACACCCACTCTGTATGAAACTGGAGAGAACCATGCATAAGATTTGGCAGATCTTTGATCCGCGCAGAACCCTGGTCGCCCTGTTCGGGTTCCTGTTCGTGCTGGCACTGCTGATCCACTTCATCCTGCTCAGCAGCCCGGCCTTCAACTGGCTCGGCGGTGCTGCTTAAGTCCGAGTCCCGGGCAACGGCTGCGTCCCCGGGTCAGGCCTCGGCCGCCCATGGACGCACCGAATCATTCCCCGCCGCGGGGTAGATCGCGGTAACGGCCTAATCGGCCTAACATGAAAAGTGAGGGTAATTCCATGGCTGATGAGAAAAGCATGACCGGGCTGACCGAGGAAGAGGCGAAGGAGTTTCACGGCATCTTCGTGCAGAGCATGACCACTTTCTTCGGCATCGTGGTCGTGGCTCACATCCTCGCGTGGCTGTGGCGTCCCTGGCTGTAATCAGCCAGACCTCCGCCGCACAGCGGATTTGACGGGAGGCTGGCAGCCTTCGTGTGCTGCCGCGTCCCGTGCCATGTATGTAGGAGACAACCAATGCACAAGATTTGGCAGACCTTTGATCCGCGCATGACCCTGGTCGCCATGGGTGGGTTCCTGTTCGTGCTCGCGCTGCTGATCCACCTCATCCTGCTCAGCTCCCCGGGCTTTGGCTGGCTGCAAGGTTCGGAGGCTGCTCCGGTGGCTGTCGCAGGAATGTCGGCCATGCCGACGCTCTGAAGCGAAAGCGGCTGGTTGCGGACGCGGGCGAGGAGGGCGAGCAGCCTTCCCGCTCGTGGCCGCTGAGATCGAAGTCATCTTGTTATGCATTTCCATCACGAACGCCTGCCGTTGAGAACGGCCTCCCCGATCGAGATCATCGATATCACTGCCGAGATCCGGCAGGTGTTCGAGAAGAGTTCGGTGCGCGAGGGACAGGTCACCATCCACTCCCCGCACACCACCGCCTTCGTTGCCCTCAACGAGCGCGAGACCATGCTCCAGCAGGACATGCTGGCCTTCCTCTCGCGCCTCGCCCCGAAGAGCGCGGGCTATGGTCACGACCAGGCGCCGATCGACGGTCGCGAGAACGCCCACGCCCATCTCATCGGGCTGTTCATGAACGCCTCCGAGACCATCCCCGTGCACCACGGCGAGCTGTTGCTCGGTCGCTGGCAGTCGATCTTCTTCGTCGAACTCGACGGACCGCGCGAGTCGCGCACCCTCAACATCCAGATCTCCGGAGTCCGCTGACCCCATGACCCCTGCCGATTGCGAGGGCTTCTTCGCCACGCTCGACGAGCTGGTGGCCGACGACTACATCCTGCTCGACTACTACCTCGAGTGCAGCGGCGATCCGCGCGAGGCGGTCGCGCACTTCTGCGCCGAGCAATCCACCGCGCAGTGGCGTCGTGTCGGCAGCGACGAGGACCTGCGCCCGCGCTTCGGTGCGCGCGCCGTCGAACTCGAGGTGCTGGAACAGGACCGCCCGGGCTTCAGCTATGGCGTCGAGCCCGAGGTCACCGAGGGCGTCTCCGCCTGCCGGGTGCGCATCGCCCATCCCCATCGCAACTTCGGCCCGCGCATTCCCAACCTGCTGAGCGCGGTGTGCGGCGAGGGCACCTTCTTCTCGCCCGGCGCGCCGGTGGTCAAGCTGCTCGACATCCACTTTCCGGCGGCCTATCTGGCCCAGTTCCCCGGTCCCAAGTTCGGCGTCCAGGGGCTGCGCGAGCAGCTCCAGGCCTATGATCGGCCGATCTTCTTCGGTGTCATCAAGCCCAACATCGGTCTGCCGCCCGAGGCCTTCAGCGAACTCGGCTACCAGGGCTGGCTCGGAGGGCTCGACATCGCCAAGGACGACGAGATGCTCGCCGACACCGACTGGTGTCCGCTCGAGCGTCGCGCCGAGCTGCTCGGCGCCGCGCGGCGTCGCGCCGAGGCCGAGACCGGCACCCCCAAGATCTATCTCGCCAATGTCACCGACGAGGTCGAGAACCTGATCGAGCTGCACGATCGTGCCGTTGCCCGCGGCGCCAACGCGCTGCTGGTCAACGCCATGCCGGTGGGCCTGAGCGCGGTGCGCATGCTGCGTGAGCACACCCAGGTGCCGCTGGTCGCCCACTTCCCCTTCATCGCGCCCTTCAGTCGCATGGAGCGCTTCGGCATCCACTCGCGGGTGTTTGCCAAGCTGCAGCGTCTGGCCGGGTTCGATGTCGTCATCATGCCCGGCTTCGGCTCGCGCATGTTCACCTCCGACGACGAGGTGCGCGCCAACGCCGCCGCCTGTCTCGAGCCCATGGGCGAGCTGCTGCCCAGCCTGCCGGTCCCCGGGGGCAGCGACAACGCCCTCACCCTCGGCGGCGTCCACGAGAAGCTCGGTACCGTCGACTTCGGCTTCGTGCCGGGGCGGGGCGTGTTCGGCCATCCGCATGGCCCGCGCGGTGGTGCGGCGAGCATTCGTCAGGCCTGGGAGGCGATCGCCCGGGGCGTTCCCCTGCTAGACTATGCCGCCGAGCACGTCGAGCTGCGCGCGGCCATCGACGCCTTCGGGACGCGCTGAGTCGTCGGCGTCCCGATCCGACCCTGAATCCGAACGACGTCTCCCGCACCTCGTCGCGCGCCTGGTGGGGCGGGAGCGTGCTGGAGGTGAGACCTTGACCGCCCAAGTCCTTCCGCCCCTGAACGCCGCCGAACTCGAGCAGGTCGCCCGACGCGATGCCAGCGAGCAGCTGATCGTCGTCGATCGAGAGGATCGCGAGATCGGTCCGGCCGGCAAGCTGGAGGTGCACGTCGACGGCCGACTCCATCGCGCCTTCTCGATCCTGGTGTTCAACACCCGTGGCGAGCTGCTGCTGCAGCGCCGCGCCGATGCCAAGTATCACTTCGCCAACCGCTGGTCGAACACCTGCTGCGGTCACCCGCGCCCGGGCGAGACCACGGTCGCCGGTGCCGGCCGCCGGCTCAAGGAAGAATTCGGCTTCCGCGTCCCGCTCACCGAGCGCAACGAGCTGATCTATCGCGCCGAGGATCAGGCCTCGGGCCTGATCGAGCACGAATATCTGCACATCTACCACGGTCACTTCACCGATGACCCGCAGCCCGACCCCTCCGAGGTCGGCGCCTGGCGGTGGATGTCGGTGGCGGCGATCCGTCGCGCCCTGCGCATGCACCCGGAGTGGTTCACCCCCTGGTTTGCGATCCTCGTCGATCGGCTGCTGCCGCCCGAGGACTGATTCCCGTCCTCCGTTGCCCGGCGCGACCTGACTCTGGTCGCGCTTGTTTCGCTGCCTCGTCTCCCCGATGATGATGCGGATGTCGTCAACCGCAACAGCCTCGTGTGAGCGCGAGGCCGGGAACCCGTCCATGTCAGATCAGGATCCGCTGCGCGCGCCCTCGCGCGCGACCCCAGAGACCCACCAGCGTGGCCGCGACAAGCTCGCCCGCATCCCGGTCAAGGTCGCGACCGATGCCCCGGTGCTGCGCAAGCCCGCCTGGATCCGCGCGCGCGCCCCGCTCGGCGCCGAGGTGCGGCGCATCAAGGCGCTGATGCGCGAGCACAAGCTCGCCACCGTGTGCGAGGAGGCGATGTGCCCGAACCTCGGTGAGTGCTTCAACCACGGCACCGCCACCTTCATGATCCTCGGCGATGTCTGCACCCGCCGTTGTCCCTTCTGCGACGTTGCTCACGGTCGTCCCGAGCCGCCCGATCCCGCCGAGCCCGAGCACCTGGCCAGTTCGATCGCGGCGATGGGGCTGCGCTACGTGGTCATCACCTCGGTCGATCGCGATGACCTGCGCGATGGCGGCGCGGCTCACTTCGCCGCCTGCGTGCGCGCGGTGCGCGCCCAGGAGGCGGGAATCCGCGTCGAGGTGCTGGTGCCGGACTTCCGCGGTCGCGAGTCGGTCGCGCTCGAGTGCTTCGTCGACGACGCGGTGCCCGACGTCTTCAACCACAACCTCGAGACCGTGCCCAGGCTCTATCGCGAGGCCCGGCCCGGAGCCGACTATGCCGGCTCGCTGCGACTGCTCGAGGCGTTCAAGGCGCGCCACCCCGATGTGCTCACCAAGTCGGGGCTGATGCTCGGACTCGGCGAGACCCGCGACGAGGTGCTGGAGGTGATGCGCGCGCTGCGCGAGCACGGCTGCGACATGCTCACCCTCGGACAGTATCTGCAGCCCTCGCGCGCGCACCTGCCGGTGCGTCGTTACTGGACCCCGGAGGAGTTCGACGCCCTGCGCGAAGATGGCGAGGCGATGGGCTTTCGCAATGTCGCCAGCGGCGCCATGGTCCGCTCCTCCTATCATGCCGACCTGCAGGCGCCGCTGTGAGTCGCCGCCCCCGGCGCGCATGAGCGTGCTCTACAGCGTACTCAAGAGCCTGCTGATGCCGCCCGGCATCCTGGTGCTGGCGTTGTTGCTGGCCGCGCTGCTGGTTCAGGGCGGGGTGGGGCGGGGGCTGCTGCTGACCGCCACCCTGGCGCTCGCGGCGATGAGCCTGCCGGCCGTCGGCGCCTGGCTGATGGCGCCGCTGGAGCGGCATGCGCCGCTCGCCACCCCCGGTCACCCGATCCCGGCCGATGCCGAGGCGATCCTGGTGCTCAGCGCCGGACGTACGAGCGCGGCCCCGGAGTACGGCGGCGAGAGCGTCGACAGCGCCACCCTGCGTCGTCTGCGCTATGCCGCGCACCTGCAGCGCGCCACCGGTCTGCCGCTCTATGTCAGCGGCGGCAGCCCGCCGCCGGAGGCCCCGCCGATCGCGCGGCTGATGGCCGAGGTGTTGCTCGAGGATTACGGCATCGCCGTCGCCGGGGTCGAGGCGCGGAGCCTCAACACCTGGGAGAACGCCGCCTATTCGGCGCCGCTGCTCGCGCGCGACGGCCATCGACGCATCCTGCTGGTCTCCGATGCCTGGCACCTGAGACGTGCGTTGCGGGTGTTCGAGGAGGTCGGTCTGGCGCCGATCGCCGCGCCCACCGGGTTTCTCCACGACCCCGATCCGGATGACTGGAACTATCGTGACTGGCTGCCCTCGGCGCGCGGCTTCGTGGTCAGCTACTACGCCCTCCACGAGCATCTCGGTTGGCTGTGGTATCGGTTGCGCCGCCTGGTCGCGGGCGCGCCGCGCCCGCTCTCGGGCTGAGTCCGCTCAATCGTCGCGCACGGCCAGCGGCGGTTCGCGGCGGATCATCAGATAGCAGAGACAGTCCTGACGGATCACCACCTCGTTGCGGGTGAGCATCGAGGGCATCGCCGGGCGGCGCAGCAGCAGCTCCTCGCCACTGATCCTGAAGAACTGCGCGCTCAGGTCGCGGCCCTCGGCGTCGTGCACCTCGACACAGAGCCCCTTGCCGGGGCGCACCCGACCGAAGGCCATGCCCGCCGGCAGCTCGCAGAAGTTGAGCCGTTCGAGCGCCGGGTCGAGGACCAGATCGGCCTGCTCGGGCGGGAAACCGAAGTGCACCCCGGGCGGGATGCGGGCGCGGGCGACGGTCTCGAACAGATCGAACTCACGCGCCGCCGGCAGGCGCGCGGGCAGCTCGGTGAGCTGGAGCAGGGCGCCGACGAACTCGCGCGCGTGGTCGACGCCGCCCTGCTCGCCGACCTTGCCGCACTCCAGGGTCACCGCCGGGCAGATGCCGGTGAAGGCCTGTGACTGCACCCCGGTGGGGCTGGTGAAATAGACCAGGGTGCGGGCGAACAGGCTCGCCAGCTGCAGTGTCCGGGGTTCGAGCACGTTGACGCATCCATAGTGCGGGTTGCGCCCGGTGTTGTTGTGCAGGTCGACGCTGGCGAAGGGCGCGCGTGCACGCATGGTCTCGACCACCTGGGCCATCATCAGCTGCTCCGGGCCGTGGTCGGGTGCGGCGCCCGGCCACACCCGGTTGTAGTCCGGTTGTCCGGGCAGCCGCCGGACACCGTGGGCGGCGGCGGCGACATTGCCGATGAACAGGCTCAGCGCACGGGGCAGGCGCAGCGCGCCGTAGCGGGTCAGACGCGCGGCGAGCAGGGCGCGCACCGCCTCCCAGCCGACGGTCTCGTTGCCGTGGAGCAGCACCGAGACGAACAGCGGCGCCCGGCGCTGTCCCGGCAGATGGATCAGGGTCGGGCCGCCGAGCAGGGCCTCGAGTCCGGGCGCCGGGGTCTCGAGCAGTCCCTCCGGCAGGTGGTCGAGCTGTTGCAGCATGGCGATGGTCTCTGCGTCCTCGGGATGGTCGTCCCTGGTTCAGTCGATGCTCCATTGGTGCACCGGGTGACCGGCGCGCTGGCGTGCCAGATAGGCGGCGGTCAACCCGTACATGTCGTGGCCGTGGCGCGCCACCCAGGCGCGTTGCCAGGCCGCGCCGGTGCGTCGCCGGGCGAGACGCTGGGCGATGATGTCGAGCCAGTGTCCGCGTTCGTCCGCGCCCATCCCCAACGCCTCCAGCCCGCGATGGGCGCGCGGCAGCAGGTCGTCGCGGAGGATGGTGGCGACCTGGTGCTCGCGCCCGTCGAGCCAGCGGATGCGCGCGCCGAGCCCGGCGCGGGCGCAGTCGTAGAAACCGGCCATCGCCAGGGGGAAGGGCAGTCGCTGCTCCGGGGGGCGCGGGTCGTGGCTGAGCGCGTGCACCGCACCGAGATAGAGCGCGGTGTTGGCGATGGCGTCTGCAACCGTGGGACCGGCGGGGATCACCCGGTGCTCGATGCGCAGATGCGGGCGGCCGTCGTCGTCGAAGCCGATCAATGGCCGGTTCCAGCGCCAGATGGTGCCGTTGTGCAGGCGCAGGTGGGTGAGCGTCTCGGGTGGCTCGTCGCTGCACTGCGGCAGCAGGACCGGATAACGCGCGAGATTGGCCTCGAAGGTCTCGAGGATCGAGTGCGCGGCATAGCGCTGGCCGAAGTTGACCCGTTCCTGGAGAATCGCGCCGCCGACCGAGACCGCCTGCTCGAACAGCGCGATCCGCGTCTCCTCCCACAGCGCATGACCGAACAGGAAAGGCGAGTTGGCGCTGATCGCCACCAGCGGGCCGCTGAGGATCTTGGAGGCGTTGTAGACCCGGGCGGCGTGCTCGGGGGCGACCTGCAGGTGGATCTGGAAGGAGGTGCCGGCGGCCTCGAGCATGACGTCGTGCCAGTGCAGCTCGAGCGGTTCGTCGCCGTCGATGATCAGCGACAGCGCTCGCCCCTGGCGCAGCGCGAAGATACGGGCGTTGAGCGCGCGATAGCGCGCCAGCGGCGACATCGTCTCGATGTCGAGCTGCTCGGCGTCGATCGTCGGCAGGGTGCCGATGGTGACCACCCGCAGCCCGAGATCCTCGCCCAGCCGTTGGGCGCGCTCGAGTGGCTCGCCGAGCGTCGTGGCGAGCTGCGAGAGGGTCGTCGCGCCGAGTTCGAGCGGGGTGCCGTTGAACTCGATGTTGAACACCGAAAGCTCCGGGACCACCCGGGGGTCGGCGAGCGCGTCGAGCAGCGCCGGGGCGCGCGGGGCCGGGCACATCGCGGTGTCGACCAGCCAGGCCTCGAGTTCGAAGCCGAGCATCGGGGGCGCGCGCGCGATCCGCCCCTCGGCGAACCAGCGCGCGAGCAGCGCGGTCTCCTCGCGCAGCCGGGTGGTGAAGCGCGCGAGATCGGCCTCGCTGAACCGGTCACTGGCGATCTCCTGGCCCATCCGCTGCCTCCACCGGTCGCAATCGTACATCCGCATTGACGTCATGGCGTTCGCTATACAGTCTATGCGGCTTGATCGTCGTCGACGCAACGTGGGTCGGCGGCAGCACAATGGAAGATCGAAACCGCCATGGTCGGCGGACGAGAGGTGGATCGAATCATGGCTCCCTGGTCGAAGGGCTTGTGTTGGAACTCGGGCGGTATCAGCGATGCCGGTCGGGTGCGGCGGGACAATCAGGACGCCTATCTGGATCGTCCGGAGCTGGGGCTCTGGGCGGTGGCCGATGGCATGGGCGGGCATCGCGACGGCGCCGAGGCGAGCCGGCTGATCGTCAGTCGGTTGGGACGGCTGGAGCGCGCACTCGAGCTGGAGTCGGGGCTGGAGACGCTGGAGCGGACGCTGCGTGCGGTCAACCGCGAGCTGGTGGTGAGCGCCGAGGGCGTGCTCGAGGCGCTCTGCGGCAGCACGGTCGCGGCCTTGCTCGCCGTTGGTGATCGCGCTGCGCTGTGCTGGGCCGGCGACAGCCGTATCTATCGGTTGCGCGCCGGCGTGCTCGAGCAGCTCAGCCGCGATCACTCCCAGGTCCAGGCGCTGGTCGATATGGGGCTGCTCTCCCCCGAGGAGGCCGAGCTGCACCCGCTCTCGAGCGTGCTGGTGCGCGCCGTCGGCGCCGACGCCCGGCTCGAGTTCGAGCGGCGTACCGAGTCGCTGCGCGCGGGCGATCGATACCTATTGTGCAGCGATGGGCTGAATCGCGACCTCGCCGGCGACGAGATCGCCCGTATCCTCTCCCAGATCCACCCCGCGGAGGTCGCCGCTCAGGCGCTGGTACGGGCCGCCTGCGAGGCCGGTGGCAACGACAACGTCACCGCGGTGGTGGTCGACTTCACGGCCTGAGCGCGTCGCGGGCGGCGCGCGCGGCCCGGCGTCGGGCGCGGAAGAAGTCACGCAACAGCTCGCCGCAGTCCGCGGCGAGCACCCCGCCGCGACACTCGGTGCGATGGTTGAAGCGCGCATCCGAGGGCAGCAGGTCGAAGACGCTGCCGCAGGCCCCGGCCTTGGGGTCGGTCGCGCCATAGACCACCGCGCCGACACGGGCATGGACGATGGCCCCGGCGCACATCACGCAGGGCTCGAGGGTGACATAGAGCCTGGTCTCGGGCAGGCGATAATTGGCGAGCCGGCGTCCGGCGTCGCGCAGCGCCTGGATCTCGGCGTGGGCGCTGGGGTCATTGTCGGCGATCGGGCGGTTCCAGCCCTCGCCGATGCACTGCCCGTCGCGCACCAGCACCGCGCCGACCGGGACCTCGCCCTGTTGCGCCGCGCGCTCGGCCAGGCGCAGCGCGTGGCGCATCCAGAATTCATCGGGGCTGTCGACGGCAGGCTCCACTCGGGGGTCTCCTGTGGTGAGGATGCGCGGGCGCGGAAAAGGGATCGATGCTAGTCGCCGCCCGGGCACGGGGCAAGGCGGGCACCTTCGGAGGGAAGATGAGACGACGACTCACCGAGCACGACAACTTCGGCTATCTCACCGTCGCCCTGGTGGTGCTGCTGTTCGGTACCGCGCTGGCCGACGAGCTCGGTCTGCGGCTCGGTCAGCTGCTGGTGCAGCTGGCGATCGTCGCCGCGCTGGCGCTCGGGGTCTGGGGGATGAACCGGCGCACCCACTGGTTCCGCACCCGGCTGGGGCTGATCCTCGCCAGCCTGGTGGTGATCCTGCTCGGGCGCTGGCTGGAGACGGCGGTGGTGTGGCTGCTGATCCTGCTCGGCTATCTCATCCTCACCAGCTGGCTGGCGATGGAGCAGGTGCTGCGCGGCGATTCGGTCGACTGGAACAAGATCGTCGGTGCGGTCTGCGTCTATCTGCTGATGGGGCTGGTCTGGGCGACGCTCTACATGTTGATCGCACTGCTCGAGCCGAGCGCCTTCGCCGGTCTACGCCCCGGTCCCTGGTACCAGGGCTTTCCCGAGCTGGTCTATTTCAGCTTCATCACCCTCACCACGGTCGGTTACGGCGACATCGTGCCGGTGTCCTCGCTGGCGCGCTTCTTCGCCTTCATCGAGGCGGTGGTGGGGCAGTTCTATCTCGCCATCCTGGTGGCCAGCCTGGTCGGTATCCGCCTCGCCGACTGGCGCGGCAACGGCGACTGAGCGGGTCCGCTCAGGGCCGCGAGTCGTCGGGGACCGGGCCGGCGACGCTCGCCGTGGCATGTCGCACCTCCGCCGGCGAGACCCGAAAGTGACGCTTGAACTCGCGGCTGAACTGCGAGGCGCTCTGGTAGCCGACCCGGGTGGCGGCGACGCTCGCGCGTACCCCCTGGGCGGCGATCAGCGCCCGGGCGCGGTCGAGGCGGATGCGCTTGAGATAGCGCAGCGGGGTCTCGCCGGTGACCTGCTTGAAGGCGCGATGGAAGGTCGAAGCGCCCATGTGCGCCTCGGTGGCCAGCGATTCGACGCTCAGCGCCTTGGCATAGTCACGATGGATGCGCGCCAGTGCCCGAGCGATGCGTGCATCGGCATCCTGGTGCTGGGTGAGCGCACACAGCGCCGGACCATGAGGGCCGAGGAGGGCGCGGTAGTGCAGCTCGCGCACCAGCGCCCGGCCCAGCACCTGCGACTCCAGCGGCGAGTCGAGCGCGTGCAGCAGTCGAGCTGTGGTGGCGATCATCTCGGCATCGAGCGCCACCGGCGCGAGTCCGCGCGGCAGTCCGGCGGTCTGCGGCCGCTGCGGCGCGAGTCCGCCGCAGACCAGTGCGACCAACTCGTGGAGCAGGGTCCAGTCGATGGCGACGAACAACCCGAGCAGGGGATCGCTCGGACTGGCGTGGGTCTCGCATTCGAGCGGCAAGGGTACGCTGACGATCAGATAGTGATTGGGGTCGTAGCCGAAGCGGGTGCGCCCGAGATAGACGGTCTTGTGGCCGCCGGCGATGATCACGATCCCGGGCTCGTAGATCATCGGGGTGCGAGCCGCAGAGGCGTCGGTCCAGAACACGCGGACCCCGGGGATCTCGGTGTCGAAGGTGCCACTGCGCGCACGTGCCTGGTGTGCGGCGCGCAGCCGCGCGAGCGGTTGCTGAAGTCCTGGCGGCATGCTGGTGTCGTATTGTGTGATGGCCTGGAAGCAGGATCTTATCCTTTATCGGGCATGATTTGTGGACGATCCGCCCGGATTGAGCAGGATCAGGCAAGTAATCGGCAGGATCGACGGTTCAGGCCGCGATAGTCGCGGGGTAGGCTGATAGGGTCACGGGCAACGCATGCCCCTTGTACCGAATCCACAGGAGTCACGATGGACAACTTCGTCTACGAGAACCCAACCCGTATCCACTTCGGCAGCGGCCAGATCGCCGCGCTGGCCGAGGCCATCCCCACTGGGGCGCGGGTGCTGATGCTCTATGGCGGTGGCTCGATCAAATCCAATGGGGTCTATGATCAGGTGGCAGCGGCGCTCGCCGGCTTCGACTGGGAAGCCTTCGGCGGCATCGAGCCCAACCCGCGCTACGACACGCTGATGCGCGCGGTCGAGCGGGTGCGCGCCGGTGGCTTCGACTATCTGCTCGCCGTCGGCGGCGGCTCGGTGATCGATGGCACCAAGTTCGTCGCCGCCGCCGCGTGCCATCCGGGCGACGATCCCTGGGCGATCCTCGCCGAGCAGGCGCCGGTGCGCGAGGCGCTGCCGCTGGGTTGCGTGCTCACCCTCCCGGCGACCGGCTCGGAGACCAATATCAACGCGGTGGTGACCCGGGCGGAGCGCAAGCTCGCCTTCTACAGCCCGCTGGTGCGCCCGCGTTTTGCCATCCTCGACCCCGCCACCACCCTCAGCCTGGCGCCGCGCCAGATCGCCAACGGGGTGGTCGACGCCTTCGTCCACGTCATCGAGCAGTACCTCACCTATCCCGCCGATGCCCGGGTGCAGGATCGCTTCGCCGAGGGCTTGCTGCTGACCCTGATCGAGACCGGCCCCAAGGCGCTCGACGACCCCAATGATCTGGCGCTGCGCGCCGACATCATGTGGGCCGCCTCGCTCGCGCTCAATGGCCTGATCGGCTGTGGCGTGCCGCAGGACTGGGCCACCCACCGCATCGGTCACGAGCTGACCGCGCACTTCGGCATCGACCACGGGCGCAGCCTGACCATCGTGCTCCCTGCGCTGATGCAGGCCCGCCGCACGGCCAAGCGCGACAAGCTGCTGCAGTACGCAGAGCGGGTCTTCGGGATCGACCAGGGCGAGCCGGAGGCGCGTATCGATCAGGCGATCGCGCAAACCCGAGCGTTCTTCCAGCGCATGGGTGTCGAGACCTCGCTCGCCGACGCCGGGCTCGACGCCACCGCGATCGACACCCTGGTCGCCGGCCTGGAGGACAACCACCTGCTGCCGCTCGGTGAGCGCGGCGACATCGGTTCGGCCGAGGTGCGGGCGATCCTCGAGGGCGCGCTGCGCTGAGCGTTGGCGGCGTACGCGTTCGGCAGGGATGCCGGCGCGGTCTCCACTCAGGCGGTCGAGGACGACACCCGGGCAAGCCATAGCCCCGCGGATCGCGATGCTCACGTCGATGTGCTCGGGGGAAAGCTCACGCGTCCAGGATCCAGCTTACCTTGCGTTGTGTGATGGCTACATAGAGCGCCTCGAGTCATTGCTCCAAACCCTCCCCGTAGGCCCGCCAGTGGGTGCCATCGACTCCGGTTGCCGCCTGACGGTTGAGCGCCAGATAGGCGTCGTGGAGTCGGGCTCGGCTGAGGTGGTGCATCAGGTTGGTGAATTGCAGCGTGCGGTCCCGTTGTGCTGCTCTACGTACCCTGTCGCAGCCACGCTTCGCTTGCCCCGGGCACTGGGTCCCGGTCACGGATGGGTGCGCAGGAATTCCTCTTCGCCAGGGTCCTTCGCTCCACGGGCTCCGCCTCGGCGCGGCTTGTGCGCCGACTGCTGTCGTCGTCGAGTTGTTCGTCCGCTTCTTCACTACTATGACCCTGTCCGACTCTTTGGCCACTGCGGCTGACGTGTCGGTTCTTCACCTTCCGCCGGGCCGTGCCCCTTTCTCGGGCCGTGACCAAGGCCTCCCGGGTTCCGCGCAAGAGACATCCGCACATGCTTCGGGTCTTCGACTCCGGGGAACCGATCGGCCACTTGCGCTGACGCGACCGCTCGTCTTGCCTTCCCGCTCACCCAACGCGGTCAGTGTTCCCAACCTTGATTTCGGAGCTCCATACCGAGCCTATGCATGCCCCTGTCAACGCTTAACCGCTGCCCTCGCGGACAGACCGGCCCATGACTCGGGGTCCCGGCGGTTCGCTACACCTTTCCGGGGAGAGGGCTTTCACCTCCAATCTCTTGCCGGCTTTTCCCGGCGCTCTGGGGGTCACTTTAATCCATCGCCTTTAATCGCGATTTCAGCACTCACTCGGACTATTGTTGGTTCTGCTGGGATGTTGATAATCTTGGGCTCGGTTCGTAACTAGCAGGAAGGCGTATGGCACCGGTTCAGACAATCGAACTCACCTTTGTCACCTCAAACGAGGCCGAAGCGAAGGTGCTCGAAGCGTTGCTGAAGAAGCTTGCGGCGCAGGGAGGCGATGTCGAGGTGGATGACGTCTTCCTGGACTCCACAAACGCGTTGGTCACACGTGAGCAGGTAGTGACCGCAGTGTTGACGTTCTCCTTGAACGTTGCCGCCGGAGTTCTGGGCAACGTGGTCTACAACGCCTTCCAGGCCAGTCCATCTGCTCAGTGCGTGGCTAACGAGACCCCCTTGACGGCCAAAGACGCGCAGGACAAGGCGGCCCTTGAGGTCAAGCTTCGCGCGGCGGCCGTTCCGAAGGCCAAGTAGCGGACTGCTCGATGAAGGCGGTGGACCCACGGCATGTCCATGCCGTCATCGACACCTTGACGGCGCCCAGCGCTGGGGTTGGCGCGCTTCCTCTTGGTGCGTCTGCCCTCAAAGTCCGAATCGCGCATAGCGGGCTGACACGAGAGGAGCTTTCGGCGCTCTCTGCAGCGTTCCTCGATGACCGGCGACAAGCTGCGCGGGGCATCTTGGGGGAGGCCGCCTTTCAGGCCAAGGGAGTTGAGTTCGTCTTCCTGCCGGTGCCAGGTAGCATCGCCGCGCTGTATGCGGGGGCGCAGGGCTATACCGTGGCGCTCAGCCTCGGGCTGGTGGAGGCGCTTCGGCTGAGCTGCGTCGCTGGGCAACTGCGCTCAGCGCTTGAAATGCTGAAGGCTTCGAAAAGGCTTGAGGCGGCCATGGGGGCGGAGGCTGCCGGCAAAGCGTTGCAGCTGCTCGAGCAGATGATTGCCTACCTGATCGCGAGCGCCATACTCGCGCACCTGGAAGCGCGCCGAGTCCCGAATGCGGTCGCCGCGCTCGATGCGCAGATGGTCAGGAAGGCAAATGTGGTGGTCGAGGCGGCGCTGATGTTTGTGCTGTTGCACGAGCTGGGTCATGTTGAGTACCAGCGTGCGCAGTCCAGGTCGACGACCACGTGGGAGTTCGCAGTGGCCGAAGAGCTTGATGCGCGCCAGGAGGAGGAGCTATTCGCGGACAAGTATGCGCTTGACCAAGTCCCTGCTGGGTTTCGTCTGCCGATGGTCCATGCGGCGGCGTTTGTGCTGCATCTGTACACGTACATCGACGTGCTGCGAACCGGCGAATCTCGCACGCATCCCTTGGCGGTCAACCGTTTGGCAGCCATGCGAGCGCAGGTCGGCAGCCTGCAGGTCGGCGAGGTTGGCGACGCTGCAACTCGCAACGCCATTGAGGTGGGGCAGACGCTGCAAGCTCAAGATCCTCTGAGTCTGGCCGGTGGTCAGGGATTGGCCGCGATTGAGAAGTTCGTGGCCACCTGTGACGAGGTCGACTGGAGGCCAGCCCAAGAAGCTCTGCAGTTCTTTTCGGCTTAAGGGGTGCTGCTGTGTTCGCTCCGGAAACCGTAGCGCGAGAGGGAAGTCCGTTCGCCCCCGTCTTCGGCGGGTTGATGAGCAATGTCGCGCGAACAGCGCTGCTCAAGTGCGGATTCATGTCCTTTGCCGCGTCGCCACGAGGAGGACGTGGCCGAGTACGTGAAGCAGGCGAGCGCCTGCCCCTGCCCAGGTCCGAAAGCTCATGGACCAGCAAGAGAGGATGCTCTACGAGCTGTGGATGGCGGCCCTTCGCAACGATACCTCGGCTGATGAGCTCCCGATAGTTGCGTAGGCGCCGGTGACGGTGGGTAAATGGGTGTCCCTTAATTTGACGATCCTCGAGGGCGTGCTGCGCTGAGCGTTGGCGTCTTACTCGTCCGGCAGGGACGCCCCTCAAGTGCTCGAGAATCACACCCGAACACGCCGCAACCCTCGCCAGATCGCAACACTCTCGCTGATCCAAAATCCTTGAGCGGGAAACCGGTGTGCTTGACGAAACGCTCGGACGCGATGTCGAGACGGCGGCATCAGGCAGGCGCCTAACTGTACGTGCGCGCCCTTTCTCCCGGTGCCAGACAATCGCTGCAACGCTCCTGTTAGTATGGCTGCTGTTCGAGAGCCGCACCGCTGGCGCATGGCCGGTTCGCGGCGGACGAGACAGGCGTGCGAGGAGTATCCGCCATGAAGAGCGTAGGGCGTCAATCACCGCTGATCTTGATCGCCTTGAGCGTGTTGTTGTCGCTCATGACGCCTGCAGAGGGCGGGGCCGACGAGCCGTCGGGCGAGCGCGAACTCGTCATCGCCACGCGCGATGCGCCGCCCTTCGCCATCAAGCGGGAGAAGGGCTGGGATGGCATCACCATCGAGCTGATCCGGCGTATCGCCGACGAGGAAGGGTTCCGGGTCCAGTTCAAGGAAATGGGACTCGATGAGATGTTGGATGCGGTCTCCGCTGGAGAGGTGGATGCGGCCGCCGCCGCCCTGACCATCACCGCCGAGCGCGAGCAGCGGGTCGACTTCACCCATCCCTTCTTCACCTCCGGGCTCGGGGTGGCGGTCCCGCAGCGCCCCGAGCTGACCTGGTTCTCCGCGCTCAGGCGCGTGGCCTCGGGTGCCTTTTTGCAGTCCTTGGCAGCCTTGCTGGGTGTCCTCACCTTACTCGGCGCCCTGGTCTGGCTCGCCGAGCGTCGCCACAACGAACAGTTCTCCGGCAAGCCGGCCAAGGGGATCGGCTCGGGCATCTGGTGGTCCGCCGTCACCATGACCACCGTCGGCTATGGCGACAAGGCCCCCGTGACCTTCGCCGGGCGGCTGATCGGGCTGGTCTGGATGTTCACCAGTGTGGTGGTCGTCTCCAGCTTCACGGCGGCCATTGCAAGCTCGCTGACCGTGGGCGAGCTGGGTCAGAACGTGAGCGGGCTCAGCGACCTCTACGGCAAGCGGGTGGTGACGGCCGAGGACAGCACCAGCGCCCGTTTCCTCGACCAGAAGCTGGTGCGCTACAGGTCGGTCGCGGATGTCTCCGAGGCACTGGAGGCGCTCGCCGCCGGGCGGGCCGATGCCGTCGTCTATGACCTGCCTATCCTGAGACACCTGGTCAGCTCGGAGCATGCCGGTGAACTCCGTGTGCTGCCGGGCATTCTGCTGCGGCAGGATTACGGCATCGCGCTTCCGCCGGAGACCGAGCTACGCGAGCCCGTCAATCGATGGATTCTGCGCATGATCCAGAGTCCGGAATGGACGCCCATGATCGAGGGCTACCTCGGTCACGCGGGCTGAACGGGCGCGTTCCCCGTCGAGTGATGCCGAGGCCTTGAGCGGAAGATGGTCCGCTGCGAGTCTCCCCTGAGACGCTGGTGTGACCTCCCTTCAGGCGGCCGAGAACAACAGTCGGGCGCGCCGCAATCCCCGCAGATAACGACACTCGCGCCGTGCCGCGAGCGCCGTCAGCCGCTGCGGTGCGCCGATCGCCGACCCGAACCCCTTGAGCAGGAAACCCGCGTGCTCGACGAAGCGCTCCGGCGCGATGCCGAGCCGGGTGAGGATCTCGGGCAACTCCGCCGGGATCGCCCCGCGCTTGCGTGGATGCAGGGCGCGACCGAGCGAGTCGACCAGGGTCAAATAGCCGTCGAAGGTGAAGGGGATCGTTGCCGGGAGCTCGGCGGGGTTGCCGAAGGGCAGTAGTGGGGCAGGGGGCAGGCGGTTCAGAGTGGTCTCCCAGAGGGTGGTGCTGCGGGCGTCCGGTGAGGTGTCGTTCTCGGGTTCGGGCGGTGTGGGTGCGTGACTGGCTGGTGTCTTGCGCTGGTGGAGAATCGGTCGTTGCGAATCGGGAGAGACCTCTGGTGGTGTCTCCGGCCCGACATCCGGGCGGTACGCCACGTCGAGATGCTGCCCGGTCGCCTTACCCTCATCGCCCGCCCGCAAGTCGGCGATCCGTGCCGCAATCCCGGTATGCGCACTCTCCTCCGGCGTCTCCGCGATCCCTGCCCGAATCGGGTTGAGATCGACATAGGCCATCACCGCCAACAACGCCGTCTCGTCGAGGATCGCCTGCGAACGGAAGCGTCCCTCCCAGAACCGTCCCCGAACCCCATCCTCCCGATTCGCTGCCCGCGCGATCGACTCGTTCAACACCCGCATGAACCACGAGAGATCCGCCAACCGCGCCCGATAGGTCGCGATCAACCCTGCGACCCCATCCAGCTCCGCCTCGGTCATCCCCGCCCGCGTCGACGGCGACAGAAACCGCTCCACCACCATCGGCCCCCGGAACAGACACCGCCAGCGCCGCAGCACCTCGGTATCCGACCACCCCGCCGCCCGATCGGCATCCACCCGCACCACCAGATGCACGTGATTGCTCATCACCGCATAGGCCGCGACATCGATCGCGAACACCCCCGCGAGCTGGCGCAACCGCAACTCCACCCAGCCGCGCCGATGCTCGAAACTCCGCCCTGTCAGCTGATCGAAGCCGCAGAGATACGCCCGGCGCACGCACCGTGTGACGACGTGATACCAAGGCGTATCGGACAAGGAGACGAGCGCGGCGCGGGGACGAGTCATGGGGCATCTCCGCTGGAGGTGTTGGGAGAAGCGTAGGAGAGCGCCTTGGGAGCGTCAACGGTAAGTGGGTGTCCCTTTATTACGCTCCATAGGCCCTCGGAACAGACACCGCCAGCGCCGCAGCACCTCGGTATCCGACCACCCCGCCGCCCGATTGGCATCGACCCGCACCACCAGATGCACGTGATTGCTCATCACCGCATAGGCCGCGACATCGATCGCGAACACCCCCGCGAGCTGACGCAACCGCAGCTCCACCCAGCCGCGTCGATGCTCGAAGCTCCGCCCGGTCAACCGATCGAAGCCGCAGAGATACGCCCTGCGCACGCACCGCGTGACGACGTGATACCAGGGCGTATCGGACAAGGAGACGAGCGAGGCGCGGGGACGAGTCATGGGGCATCTCCGCTGGGGGTTGGGAAAAGCGTAGGAGAGCGCCTTGGGAGCGTCAACGATAAGTGGGTGTCCTTTTCTTCGTTTGCGGCAGCAAAAGTGGGCAGCGGGTCAAACGTCCCCTGCAGCGATTTGTTCGGCGTCATATGCGCCAGACTTTCTGGAAGGCCTCCAACGCAAGGGACTCTGTGCGTTTCTCTACAAGCTCAGGTGTCCAATCCGCCGCCTGAGTCATCTCATCTGGCAGCGGATACTTGGCATCGATAAGTATCTTTTTCTTTTCACTGAAAGGCTTGTCCTTAAGCTTTTCATTTAGCGCTGACGGCACCAGGAGCAGATTGCCCATCTGCCCGACAATTTCTTCACCGTAGGTGCCATCATCAATATTTGCTTGCGGGATTACATGCTCAATGGTCAGATCATCCCAGTTGCCCGGAAGCGCCAACTGATCATATTTGGCGATCTTCACCAGAACATACTTGACCAGTGCTCGCTGCTTCGAAAGCGTGTTGGTGTACAGAAGCTCTGGGAACAGCGCGACAAATTCACTTTCCGATGGAATCCTATCAGAAAGCTTATCCTTTAAATCCTTGATGATATCCGCAGCTTCCTGACTATCTTTTGCTGAAAATAGACGACGACCAAGTGCGGCGTACATGCCTGAAATTCCACCGGACGATCGCTGCGAAGTGATAGCTGTAAACTGGAAATGGAAGTTCTCAATGGTGCAGAGCGCTGCTTCTAGGGCCTTCTTCTTTATGATCTTCTTTCGGTAAGCCCGGACTAAGCTGAGGGTGCAAGGTACCTGCTGCCTTACGCGGAAAAGCATCAGGGCGCGCAGTGCCTCTGAGATTTCAGATTCTTGTTTTGTCCAGTTGCCGAAGTCGACGTCGTGAAGCGATCGGTAGTACGCCGCGTCCTCTAGCATCCTTGTCAATTCTGACTTGGCGTTTGACTTCTTGACATGTTTCTTGAAGCTCTTGAAAAGAGCTTTGGCCGTGATGTATTCATACTTCGACAGCCAGTAATGATGGATGAAGGCATCTGTGGATAGGTCGATTTTCGATCCTTCTACGGTTTCCCTTAGCTTTTGCCACTGATCTTTCGCGTGGTCTAGGCCTTTGTTCTTTTCCTTGATCATCCTGGTGAAGTGATTCTTCACTAGGTCAGCTAGTCCAAGGTCCTTGCCGCGCGTATTTAATGTTTCGAAGATCACATAGGCATCATCTTCGTCCTCAAGACGGACGAAAATCACTTTCAGACTCAGGAGTGTGTCGCGAATCTGAGTGAGTGCTTCCTTGACCAGCTTCGGCAAATCTTCATCGGAGTTTCTTGGGTCAGAGGAAATCGAATCGACTGTGGCGGCTACAAGTTCCTTGAACTGGCTATGCGCAGCAGCTAAGCGCCTTTCCTCACGATGAACTTTTGCGTCTAACTCCGGCTCACCATGCTTTTGAATATGGTCTTGAAAGTAGGGGTATGAAGTCTGCGTTTGGAGCACAAACTCCATTTCATTGTCGATGTTTTTTCGCTCAATGAGCTGGTGAAGGCCGTCGGCAAGCGGTTCGAAACCTTCTGTCTTGAGTGCATCTCGAAGGACGCAAAGAAGAATGGTAATTGTGGTCAGCCGTTGCTGCCCGTCAACAACACCGAATCGTCGATCTGCAATTCGGTAGACCACCATTGAGCCGATGAAGTAATCCGATGGCTTGTTTCGAACTATGTCATCCCAGAATTCACTAATGTTTTCTTGATCCCAGGAGTAAGGCCTTTGAAATCGGGGGATGACAAAGTAGCCAGAGTTGAATAGGTCGGTGATCGTTTGATCTGAGGATTCGATTTTCATGGCACTATCGTATCAGTGACGCCGAACGCCGCATTCAGCGGCTTGTCCGCTGCAATGCTTTGTTACAGCTCATTGCCGATTCTTTTCTGCCATTCCAGACCGAAAACTGGTTGCCGACGCATACTCTTGCAGAAGCCGTCCAATCCTGGATATATATTCGAAGAGTTTATGTTCATTTTGTTCAACTTTCTAATTCCCTCAAATCTATGCTTGGCCGGTATTATAATTTTAATTACATCAGCATCTTGAATATCGTAGTCATTCAAAATTTTTCCATGGCTTATGTCAAGCGTGTTTGTCGCAACGAATAGGCCTTGCTGAGATAATAACCGCTGGTTGGAAAACGTAGGCTCAAATGCGAAAAGACATGGGTCATCTTTTCCATTTATAGGGTCAAGTATTCTTGAATATACTTCGAGCCTATTCTTCCCGAAATATTCATCATCATCATTTCGAATGGCATCATGATTGATACAATAGACAGCAGCATCATCCTCGCCGGACTCTAAGGCAAAGAACAATGCCACATAGGGAGAAAATGAAAAGTCTAACAGTCTGGTTGGAGCCCCATGATGTTGCATCAAGGACAGCCAACTTAGGAGATCTTCAGGTTGTGGGAGATGATCTAGGTACAAATGAGCATTACATTTGAAACGGTCTATCATTGCCTTTTCATGTTCAATCCGGTTAAGACTCTTCTCTTTTCCGCTTTTCAGTTTATGTATTGACTGAGCTTCTTCAAATGCGCGATGCAATGAACTCTCAAGAGCCCAGTCAGCAGAAGACTGTCCTCTAAAAATCCACTTGCGAAAGTGCTTTCTACCGACGATTCGATCAAAATCACTCCAGCTGGTTATCGTTTTATTTTGCATCAGACTTCCTAGCTGTAACGTATTAGCTGTGCGGCGCTAACGAAGCGCAGCGTAGTTTGCGTCCGAACGAGCGCCTTGTTAGGGCAAACATATTATAACTATTCCTCCAGTCCTCTAATTGCTTCGACTGCTTGTTTCGTGCTTTTGTCTAGTTGAACATTTTCTACTACTTTAGAAACTAGTTCGCGATAGCGCAGCTTGGCTTCTAGTTTTGAAATATTTCCTTTTGCTTCTTGATTTTCAATAAATTTTATAGCTTCTTCAATTTCTGGGTTGATTTTGTGCTGATTCTTAAAGTGCTTAACATTAAATCCAAAGACCCCCAAAGCCATATAGTGAAGAATATTTAATGCCGATAATTTAATGAATTCTATTGATTGCAAAAAAGGTGTAAATAAGCTTGTAATGGCATGCAGAACAATACCGAAAACAACACCCATGCTTGTGCCGACCGGGTTTCTAACAAATAAAATATCAGTTGAAATCTTTATAATCGCAGATGCTTTATCCTTCCATTCATTCATTGATATGCGCCTCCATATACAATTACTTCTTTCTTTGTACTTTCCTCTGCGTTCTGAAATAATTTCTTTTTACCATCACCATCTGTGAAATCATTCTTATTGGAATGGTCTTCTATATATCTAATTATTTCTCTAGCCTCATATGGTGTGCCGCCATAATAACCTTTGCGAATTCTATATTCGGTGATTTTTTGATTAATTGAGAGTGCGCCAATCAGAAAAATTAGGCCGGTTATTAGATATACATTAATATTTACAACGCTAAATACAGACATACTTAAATGAATTAGCAATGCAATTAACAGATAAATGTAGCTTTTCGTATCTTGTTTAATCTTATTGCCTACCAACATTCCTACAATTGTGCTTCTATCGAGGGCAGTCCTATCTGTCGCAGATAAAAGATTCTGAAGTAATGAGTTTATAAGCCCAGAATTTAATGCAATACTGAATTTGATTAGATTTTTGTCTGTTGATCTAATTGTTGACTCAAAGTATGTGGATATTAATGTATAATTTTCTATCTTCTTCTCTATCTCATC